>NZ_JBEXCY010000006.1:0-155525 GCF_040605515.1 Dactylosporangium sp. NPDC005572
GGCGAGACCGCCCGCCGCCGGAGCGCCGAGCCACCACTCGGGCCGCCAGCCGCCGGCCGCGTCGCCCGCGGGCTCCGCCTCGGCGGGCCCCGCCAGGCGCTGGGCGGCGGTGCGGAACCGGACCGTCTTCACGTGACCACCTGCACCCAGACGTCGCCGGCGATCACCCGCAGCGGGCGCTGCTCCAGCGTGGCGCCGGGCGCGCTCAGGCACTCGCCGGTGCGCGCGTCGTAGCAGAACCCGTGCCATGGGCAGGTCAGCGTCCCTGCCTCGGCGTCGACCAGGGCCGAGCCGAGCGGCAGGCTCTGGTGGGCACACTCGTCGTCGAAGGCGGCCAGGCCGTCGCCGATCCGCACCACGATGACCGGCGCCGGCCGGCCGTCGGGCTGGGTGAGCTTCAGCGCGGTCACCTTGCCGTCCCGCACCTGCGCGGCGGGCACCGCGTGCACCCAGCCGTGGCTGGCCAGTTCCTCCGGCGTGTCCTCGCGCCGCCGTACCGCCGACAGGGGGATGAGCGCCGGGCCGGGCTCGCTCGGCACCACCTCGACCGAGCTGATGGCGGGTACCGCGCGCAACAGCGCCTCCTCGACGCTGTTGCGCATGGTGACGGACGCCATCGAGCAGCCGTTGCAGGCCCCGGAGAGCGCCACGTACGCGGTGCCCTCCTCGATACGCACCAGTTCGACGTCGCCGCCGTGGCCGCGCAGGCCGGGCCGGATCTCCTCGAGCGCGGCCCGCGCGGCGGTCGCCGGATCCGGCCGGATGATGCCGTGCAGGGAGAACAGCAGCCGCACCATCGGGTCGTCGACCAACTCGAAGAGCAGCGCCCGGCCCGCCTCGTCGGCCCGCAGGCGCCGCACGATGGTGACCAGCGCCGCCCGGTGTGCGGCCTCGATCGCGGTGCGCAGGTCGTCCGCGGCCCGGCGCGGCGCGCCGTGCAGCTGCGCCACCGCTGCCGCAGCGTCGTCGACCGCCTTCGCCAGCTCTTCGAACGAGGTTCCCTCAGGCATCGGCGTCCGCTTTCGTCGCGGCCCGGGCCATCTCGTCGAGCAGCCCGCGCACCGAGGTGACCGCGTCGTACTCGTGGAACTCCTCAAAAATGAACCGGGCCTCCACCAGCTTTCCGCGGGCGTGCTCGAACATGCCCAGATGGGCCAGCGCGTTGCCCTGGTTGGCCAGCACCCGGGCGTGGCCGAGCGGATCGCGGTCGCGGTCCCGGACGGCGAGCACCGCCTCGTACAGCTCGACCGCCTCGACCAGGTTGTCGCCCTGGTGCGTGGACGGCGCGTACACCAGCGCGTTGGCCAGGTTCAGCTGCACGCTCGACCACTGCCGGGGATGGGTGTCCCGCCCGTACACGGTCAGGGCGGCGCGCAGCGAGCCGATCGCCACACCGAGCCGCAGCTGGTCCGACGCCTCCACCATCGGCATGGTGAGGTACGCGGTGCCCAGGTTGGCGTGCGCGGCCGCGTACAGCTCGGGTGCCTGCTCCCGCGTGACGAGCTGCAGCGCGCAGTGGTAGTGGTGCACCGCGCGGGTCACCAGCTCCGGCCGTTGCGCGGCCAGCTCCTGGTAGGTCGCGGCCAGCTCGACGTGCTGCTCGGCACAGCCGAGGGTGAGGTCGGTGCCGGTCAGCAGGCCGATGCCGGCGGTGAGGTGCTCGATGGCGGCCTCCAGCGCGCCGCCGTGCTTGTGCGCCTGCGCGATCGCCCCGTGCAGCACGCCGGCGAGTGCGGAGGACACCGGCGCGGCCGCTTCGATCGCCCGGTCCAGCCGGGACACCGCACCGGCGCTGTCATCCGCGGCGAGGGCCGCCACCGCCTGGGCGGCGAGCGCCATCGCGGCCAGCTCGCCGGTCAGCCCGGCCGCATCGGGCGGGGCGTCGGTACGGCCGACGGCGAACGCGACGACGTCGACGAGCGGGGCGAGCTGGTCGCCCAGCGCCGCCCGCAGTTCGCCGGGGTCGGCCGAGTCGGGGTCGAGCACGAACCGGTTGAACCGGCTGACGGCGTCGTCGCCGGTCAGTGCCCGCAGTGCCGCCTCGTCGTCGCCGAGCAGGGCGAGCCGGTGCGGGCGCAGGGCCGGCGGCCAGACCTCGGGCAGGCAACCGGCGAGCAGTCCCTCGCGGATCGGCTCCAGCTCGGGCTCCGGCGGCAGCAGCAGGAACCCGAACGGCAGCGGGAACGCACCGATCGGCAGCGGGCGGCGGGGCTCAGCCATTGACCGGTCCTCCGATGTCACGCTCGGCGCCGCGGCGGATGCAGTTCGCACTGATCCGCGCGAGCGCCTCGGTCCTGTAGGTGGCGATGCGTTTGCGCACCACCCCGTCGGCGAAGAACACGACGATGTCCACCGCCCACTGTCCCTTCTCGGGCACGACGACCGCCTCGACACCGGATGCGTACTCGGGCATGGCGGTCCTCACCGGTTCGCGTTCCGCCGGATGCGCAGGGCACCCTGCCCGCCGTCCCAGCGGGCCCGCCGGGAGCCGACGGGTACGTTGTCGCGCAGCGCCTCGCGCACCAGCACGCTCCGGTCGCCGGCCGCGTTGCGCTGCTTGAGCAGCAGGCCTCCGCTCGAACTGGCGCGCAGCGGCAGCAGCCACACCTCGTCGTCCTTGTCCAGCACGACGGCGGCGTCGGCGGGAAAGTACCGCGTGGCCGGCCCGGCGTCGAGACGCAGGTACCCGTCCGCGGTGAACTCGACGGTCAGCTCGTCGGGGGCGAACGCGGGCTCGTCCCGAATCATGGCCAGCACCCGCCCCATCGCCGCTCGGACGGCCGGGCCGAGCTCCCCGCCGGGCGTGAAGTCGGCCGCCTCGACGAGATAGACCGTCACGTCCTGTGGGTACGCCTCGCCGAGCAGCCAGCGGGCGAACGCGAGGGCGTGGTCCCACCGGAACGAGTGGGTGTGCAGCCCCGACAGTGGCGGCAGCTCCTCCACGGCGGGCCCCGGAAGCCGGTACACGGTCCCGGGCTCGCCGCCGCTGACGCAGGCGTCGATCAGGATCACCCGCCGCGCGCCGCGCATCTGGAAGGCCACGTCCATGCCGGCGGTGCCGCCGTCGACCAGCCGTACCCCGTCCGGTACGCCGCCTTCCCACAGGTGCCGGATCAGGATCGGCCCGACGCCGTCGTCGGCGCGCAGCAGGTTGCCGCAGCCGACCACGAGCAGGGCGCACGGCGACCAGCTGGCCATCTCGTCGACGTACGCCACCGGCTCGCTCATGTGTCCGCCGCCCCTCAGACCGACCCGTTGATGACGAACTTGCTCAACTCGCGGCCCTTGCCGTCGTAGGCGTGCACCGTGCACACGAGGCAGGAGTCGAACGAGCGGGCCACGTGGCCGAGCTCGACCGGGTCGTCCTGGTCCACGATGGGCGATCCGACCAGTGCCTGCTCGATCGGGCCGAGCTTCTCCTGCGCGTCGCGCGGGCCGATGTTCCACGCGGTCGGCGTGACCACCTGGTAGTTCGCGATCTTCCCGTCCTCGATGACGATCCAGTCCGACAGCGATCCGCGGGCTGCCTCGGTCGAGCCGAATCCCTTGCCCTCGGCGTACTCGGTCGGCTTGGTGTAGAACGACCCGTGCAGGTCGATCTGGTCCAGCCACTTGCGGACCCACTGGAAATACTTGGGTGCCTCGTGCATGCGCGCGAGCTGCCGGACGAAGACCGACGGCCCCTTCTTGGCCATGATGTCCAGGAACAGCGGGTCGTTGTCCTGGTGCGCCGCGGCCCCCGGCGCGCCGGCGGCGATGCGGCGGGCCAGCGGCCCCGCCTCCAACGGCACGTAGCCGAGGCCGGGCACGTCGTAGCGCGGTGACTTGGCGAAGCTGTACTTCCCCTGCGCCCGGGCGAGCGCCGGGTCCAGCGGTTTGGTCTCACCCTCGAACGGGTGGCGCGCCTCGGTGCCCTCGTAGAAGGAGTGGGTCACGTCCTCCCGGACCCGGGCCTGGTCGAACTCGCTGAACCGGCCGGCCGCGTAGACACCGGAGCGGTTGATCAGCGCGGCGTTACGTCCTTCGATGGTCGGGTTCTCGTAGAGGTCGGGCTGGAAGTACGTCCCGGTGGCGAGGAAGTTGCCGACGCCGGCGCCGTACTTGTCCAGCCCCACGTCGAGGCAGAACCGGATGAAGAAGCCGCAGTCGCTGTTGTGCTGGGCCTCGTTCTCGTCCACCCAGGCGAGCACGTCCTCCCAGGTCCGGTTCTCCAGCCAGCGCTCGATCGAACAGCCCAGCCAGTACTTCTCCAGCCAGTTGACCTTCCAGTGTTCGAGGATGGCGATGGAGCGGGTGACGTCCGACAGCGTCGGCGCGCACATCACCCCGCCCGGCACCATGAAGCTCGAGTGGGGCCACTGCCCGCCGAAGATGGCGTACACCTCGACCGGCTTGGCCGAGAGCACCACGCCCGGGCCGTAGCTGGCGCCCACGTACGGCGCGAACCGGCGCACGGCCTCGGCGTACAGCGGCGAACGGGCGTAGTTCTTGTTCGTCAGGTCGATGGCGAACAGGGCGTAGAAGTACCGCGGGATGCTCTGCAGCGTCTCGCAGGCCTGGGCGATGTTGCGGACCAGGGTCGCGTTGGGCGGCAGGTGGGTGCGCCACGCGGTGTCCAGCGCGTAGGCCGACTTGTACAGGTGGCTTCCGCCGCAGATGCCGCAGATGCGCGGGGTCACGATCAGGCCGGCCTGCGGGTCCTTTCCCTGCAGAATGATCTCGAAGCCGCGGAACATCGCCGCCTCGGTCCATGCCGACGTGACCACGCCGTCCTCGATGGTGACACGCACGTCGAGGTCACCTTCGACCCTGCCGAGCGGGCTGACGAACAGGTCCACTGCCGTCATGGGTCCTCCTCCAGAGGCTGATACGGGGACGGGGCGGGAGGCCCGCGTCAGACGACGAACATGTCCTCCTTCGACCACTGCGGCGCCGCGATCCGGGCGGCGGTGGCGTGGGCCATGTAGGTGAGGTGGTCGCTGCCCTCGGGCACCTCGCGCGGGATGACGCCGCTGACCTTCTGCGTCTTGAACACCGTGCCGGGGGCGAGGTCGAAGAACGGGTACTCCGGCTCCGTGCATCCCGTGCACGGCATGCCGGCGCGGGTCTTGGAGGACTGGCGGTTCCACAGGATGCGGTTGCACGGCGAGTGCGTCATCGGGCCGCGGCAGCCGAACTCGTAGAACAGGCAGCCGGTCCGGGTGCCCTCGCCGAACGCGGTGGTGGACTGCTTGTACTCGAAGAACTGCACCCGGGTGCAGCCGGTCTGCGTGAACGTCTTGAAGAAGGTCTGCGGCCGGTGCAGCTCGTCCAGGGCGATGTCGCCGGCCCGGCCGGTGGCCAGCGCCACGATGATCTGCGTGATCCAGTCCGGGTGGGCCGGGCAGCCCGGGACGTTGATGACCGGCAGCCCCGACTTGGAGCGGAACGACGGCCCGAGAAAGCCGCCCTTCTCCCGCTTGTGGAACTGCAGGCCGGTCGAGTCGGTCGGGTTGGGGGCCATCGCCGGGATGCCGCCCCACGCGGCGCAGTCGCCGATGGCCACCACGACGCTCGCCTGCGCGGCGAGGTCGATGACCCAGTCCTTCATCGGCCGGCCGGCGAACATGTCGTAGCGGCCGGACCCGTCGGGCCCGTTGATGACGGTCCCTTCGAACACGAAGATGTCCAGCGCCCGGGTGCCGTCCGCGCAGTCGCGGAACAGTTGCTGGGCGTTGTTGCCCAGCTCGAGCCCGAGGGACGGGTGCCAGAGCAGGTCGAGGCCGAAATCGGTGATGAGGTCGACGACGTTCGGCTCTTCGGCGTTGAGGAACGACATGGTGTTCCCGCTACAGGCGCCGCCTTGGAACCAGAGCACTGACGACATCGCGTTCCTTCCGGGTCAGGCGTGCGAGGACTGGGTGTTGCCGGCGTTGGGGCCGGCGGCGAGTTCCTGGCCGAGGGCCTTCGCGATGGTGACGACGAAGGCGAGCGCACGCGCGACGTCCTCGTCCCGGTAGGCGCGCCACAGCGTGCGCAGTCCGGCCTTCGGGGCCGGTTCGCGGCTCGCCTCGGCCGCGCCGCGCACCGCGGCGCGGGAGACGGTCGAGGCCAGGTCGATCAGGCGCGGGTCGCTCAGCTCGGAGGCCGCGACGCTCTCCAGCACCGGCAGCATGGTGAGTACCGCCGGGGCGGCGGCCACGCACTGCTGCCCGATGTCGAGCAGTTGCCCGACGTCGACGGACGAACCGGCCGGGCGCAGTTCCCGCACCGCCTCGCCGATCGAGTCGGCGATCGTGTCACCCCGGCTCAGCAGCCCGTCCAGCCCCACCACCAGCAGCGCCAGCAGGTCGAGATGGTCGAGCAGCCGGTTGAGCGACTCGACCGTCCTCGGCTCGGCGAGCCGGGCGAGCAGGTCGTTGATGGGCTCCGGCGGCCCGCCGGCGTCGAGGTTGGTGTCCAGGGCAGAAACCACGGGTGCCTCCGAACTGTCCGGAACTTGTGGTCACATCCAGCGCATTTCCGTTGCGTTACGCCGAGGCACCGGACTCTAGGCGTACCGGCTGATCAGTGCCTATCGCGAAAACGCAGCTCCTATCGAGTTCGCGCAACTTTCGCGGTGAGCACCCCGAGGGCTATCCAAAAAACGCAGCTTTCGTACGCCGGACGGCCCGGCATAACTGACATAAGCCACACAACAGCCGCCGTCCGGGGGTACCCGATCCGGCACGCAACTGTCATGATTGCGAAACCTCAGCCAGCCACGGAGGGTGGGGATTTGCTTGTCCCGGTTGTCGAGGCTCGCCTTCATCGATACCCGGCGCACGCTGGAGCCGGTACGCCGACGGATCCGTTCGCGCGGGGTACCGCCGGCGCTGACCGGCCACGAGGTCTTCTACACCGAGGACACCGGCGAGGCCGAGCACCTGATCGGCAAGACCCTGGCACCCACCCGGCTGACACTCGGCGAGGTCGGCGCCCGCGGCTTCGCGGCCAACCTGCACGGCGTGCGGCTGCGCGACATCAGCCTGCTCTACCTCGACCTGCACGTGGCGGCCACGCTCGACATCGAACAGTGCGGGCCGTACTATGCCGTCCACATGCCGACCAACGGCCGTGCGGTCGGCACGATCAACGGCCTCGGCATCGAGGCCAACACCGTGCTGGCCCTCGTGACGAACCCGCAGGACCGTCTGCAACTACGGCTCGACCACGACTCACCACAGCTGATCGTGCACATCCGGCAGGACGCGCTCGAACGGCATCTCATGCGGCTGATCGGCCGCGTACTGTCGCACCCGGTCGGCTTCGAGCCCGGCTTCGACCTCACCACCGCCCCGGCGATGCGGTGGAACGGGGCCGTCCAACAGTTGCACACGGAGGTCTTCTACGAGGGCTCCCTGGCCCAGAAAGGGCAGGGAATCGGGTCGCTGGAGGAGTTCATCATGAGCAGCCTGCTGCTGGTCCAGCGATCCAACTACCACTCGCTGCTCGCCGTCGCGCCGACCCGCCCCGGCCGGCGGGCCGTCCGTAACGCCCTCGACTACATCGAAGCGCACCTGTCCGAGCCGATCACCATGTCCGACCTCGCCGAGAGCACGGGCGGCAGTATCCGCTCGATCCAGCAGGGATTCCGCGACGAGCTCGGCTGCACGCCCATGGCCTACCTGCGGGACCGCCGGTTGGAGCGGGCCCGCCAGGAGCTCCTCGACGCCAACCCGGCGGACGGGATCACGGTGACCGACGTGGCCCAGCACTGGGGGTTCAACCACCTCGGCAGCTTCGCGGTGCTGTACCGGAAGCGATGGGGCGAGTCCCCGTCAGAAACGCTGCGCAGGTAGCCAGCGGCCGACCTGCCGTTTTCCACACTCAAACCACCGGGAGCCGCCGATGCACGAGCTGTCGCTCTGCGGAGCCATCGCCGACGTCGTCACGCGCCACGCCGAGGGACGGGCGGTACAGACCATCCACATCAGCATCGGACAGTTGCGCCAGATCGTTCCGGACACCCTGGTGTACTGCTGGTCGCTGTTCACCGCCGACACCTCGCTCGCCGGTTCGCGCATCGACGTCGAGCACGTGCCGGCCCGGCTCGCCTGCCGCGCCTGCGGCGAGCGGCAGGAACTGGGCGCCACCCCGGTCTTTGCCTGTCCGTCGTGCGCCGGCGTCGACCTCGAGGTGGTCACCGGCGAGGAGTTCCTGATCACCTCACTCGACCTCGCGGGAGCATGACATGGGTCGCTTTCACCGCCATGACGACGGCACCGAACACGAGCACCGCGACGACCACGCGGGGCACGACCACTCCGGATACGCCACCGGCGCCGAGCGGGTCGAGGTACTGGAGCGCATCTTCGACGAGAACGACCGGTGCGCGGCCGAGAACCGGGCCGTCTTCGCCGCGCACGGCCTGTACGTGGTCAACCTGATGTCCTCGGCCGGCGCCGGCAAGACCACGCTGCTGGCGCACACCCTGCGCCGCCTGGCCGGGCATCTGCGGGTCGGGGTCATCGAAGGAGACATCGAGACGAGCCTCGACGCCGACCGGCTCGAAGGGTTCGGTGCCGCCATCACGCTGGTGAACACCGGCGCCGGGTTCGGCGGCGAGTGCCACCTCGACGCGCCGATGGTCCGCTCGGCGCTGGGCCGGCTCCCCCTCGCCGAGCTCGACCTCATCGTCATCGAGAACGTGGGGAACCTCGTCTGCCCGGCCGAGTTCGACGTCGGCGAATCCGTCCGGGCCATGATCTACGCCGTGACCGAGGGCGAGGAGAAGCCGCTCAAGTACCCCGTCATGTTCCGCGCGGCGGACCTCGTCATCGTCAACAAGATCGACCTGCTGCCCCACCTGGACTTCGACATGGCGCTGTTCCGGGCCAACCTCCGCGCGGTCAACCCGAAGGCCACCGTGCTCGAGGTGAGCGCCCGCACCGGTGCCGGCATCGACGAGTGGTGCGCCTGGCTGCGCACCAGCCACACACCGTCCGCAGTGGTGTCCGGTGCCCCCGGCTGACCGCAGCCCGATCCGGGTGCTGCTCGTCGACGACCACGAGATGGTCCTGCACGGCCTGCGCGCGATGCTGTCGCGGTTTCCGGAAGCGGTCGAGGTGATCGGTTCCGTGAGCGACGAGGCGGCCGCGGTCGAGGCCGTCCGCCAGGAGCCACCGGACGTCGTGCTCTGCGATGTGCGCCTGCGCCACAGCAGCGGCCTGGACGTGTGCCGGGCCGTGCGCACCGTGGCGCCGACGACGAAGGTCGTCTTCCTGACCGTGTACGACGACGAGCAGTACCTCTACCAGGCGCTGCGGGCCGGCGCGTCCGGGTACCTGCTCAAGCGCATCGACGACCACGAGCTGGTGCGGCACCTGGAGAGCGTGCAGCTGGGCGACGTCGTCATCGACCCCGGCCTGGCCGGGCGGGTGGCCGCCACCGCCGCGCACCTGCGCTCGGGCGAGTTCTGGCCCGGCGCCCGGCTCGGTCTCACCCAGCGCGAGAGCGAGGTCCTGGCGCTGCTCGTGGGCGGCCTGTCGAACAAGGCGATCGCGGCGCGGCTGGTGGTCAGCGACGACACCGTGAAGACGCACCTCCGCGGCCTGTACCGCAAGCTCGAGGTCAACGACCGCGGCTCGGCCGTCGCGGTCGCGCTGCGCGAAGGACTCTTCCATTGACCGACCTCATCGACGATGTCCGTCGATGGGTGACCCGTGAGCCGTCGCTCGCCACCGTGCTCGACCGGGTCGCCCGCGGCCTCACCGGCACCCTGGCCGCCGACGGATGCCTGGTGTTCCGGGTCACCGACGACGGCGAGCTGACCCTCACGGCCGGCCACCCCGCACCGGACGGGCCCGAGCTGCGCCTGCCGCGGGGCTTCGGCGTGACCGGCCGGGTGGCGGCCGACGGGATCCCGGTCGTACTGGTCGACGACCACCCCCGCAACCCGCGCCACCGTGAGCTGCTCGGCCTGGGCGCCGGTGAACCGGTGTCCCGGCTGTGCGTACCCGCGCGGGTGCCCGACGCGGGAAGCGTCGCCGTGCTGGCCGTGTTCAGCCGCCGACGGCACGCGTTCAGCGACACCGACGTCGACACCGCGCAGGCGGTGGCCGACCTGGTCGGGCTGCGCATGCACCTGTCGGCCGTGGCCACCCTCGCCGGCGGTTACCGCGACCGGTGGGACAACGCGGTGGCAACCACGGTGGCGATGCAGGAGGCGGAGCGCCGCCGGATCGCCGGCGACCTCCACGACGGTGTGACGCAGGCGATCGCCAGCCTCAGCTTCCACCTCTCGGCCGCGAAGTCCGCCCTGCGCGACGGGGACATCGTCGACGTCGTGGCTCAGGTCGACGCGGCGCGTTCGCTGGCCGACCTCGCCTTCGACGAGACCCGCAGCGCCATCACCGGGCTGCGCAGCCCGGTGCTCGACGACCACGGTCTCGCCGCCGGCCTGGTCAGCCTGGCCCGCTCCGTGCCCAATCTGCCGATCCAGGTGGACGCGCAGGACCTTCCGCTGCCCGACCATGTCTGCACCTCCCTGTTCCGGGTCGCGCAGGAGGCGGTACACAACATCGTCAAACACGCCGCTGCCGGCCGCGCCGTCATCCGGCTGGTGCGGCACGGCCGCATGGTCGCGCTGACCGTGAGCGACGACGGTCGCGGCTTCGAACCTACGCAGCGCCGGCCGCCGCAGGCACCGGCGGCCACCGTCCCGCACGGCCTGCACGGCATGGCCGAGCGGGTTCACCTCATCGGCGGCGAGTTGCTCATCCGGTCCCGCTCCGGCGAGGGGACCATGATCGAGGTGCGGGTGCCCAACGTGTTCCGACCGTTCAGCCGCCCGAAGCCGGGCCGTTGAGCCGTTCCAGGTCGTCGATGCCGGCCAGTGCCGCCACGGCCGTTTCCAGCTGCTGCGCCAAGGCTTGCCGGCCACGGCCGGCTCGCTGCGCGTCCGGGACGCCCGACCAGGTGGCCAGGGCGGGGCCGAGCAGCGCCGGCCCGAAGCAGAAGGTGAGCGGCCAGGGGGTGGGCCGGCGCCGGATCGCCGCCAGGTTGGCCAGCGCCACCTCGGCCGGTTGTCCACGGTCGACGATCGCCAGGCCGCCCAGTTCCGCCGGTACCACGTCGGACAGGGTGGACACGGTCGCCGCGGCGACATCGAACGGCGTCACCGGTGCCGGGCACCGCGGGCCGGCCAGCACCGGGGCCGCCGCGAGCACCAGACCGCCGGGGTCGATGCCGAACTGGACCAGTTCGGAGAGCACCTCGATCAGGACCAGGCCGACGACACACTCCACTGTGGACATCGGCTGCAACCCGGCGGCATCGACCCGCACCTCGACGATCGGGACCAGCCCCATCTCCTGGACGGCGGCTGCGAACCGGGACAGGGCCAGGGCGTTGGCCCGGATCGCCGCAATCGTCGGCCGCCCGTCGTCGATGGTCACCCGCGACCGCCAGCGGGCGAACGCGGCCCCGGCCGCGGCGGCCCGGCGCAGACGGCCGTCCAGACTGTCCAGTCCCTCGGCGACCGACTCCCCCGGGCATCCGGCCAGCGGCGCCAGTCGGGTGTCGGCGGCGACCCCGGTAAGCACACCGCACGCGCGCAGCCCGTCCGCGGCGCGCCCCACAGCCTCCACCGGTACCACCACGCCCGCGACAGCGGCCTCCAGCCCGGGTGCGGCGACGACGAGGTCCCGGAACGCCGGCGGGTAGTCGTCGGCCACGAGAATTCCTCGTCCGGTAGCGACGAGCTCGCGGGTGATCTCTCCAATCGTCGCCATGCCGGGCACCATAAACGGGTGGCGGGCCGGTGCGAGTCGCACCGATGGGTGAACCGATGGGTGGTGCCAGGCCCTTGCCGGGCCGTTGCCGCGACCGGCCGCCCCTCCCGGCTGCTCCGCCTCGCGGCCCGAGGTGGCCTCCCCGCGCGTCGCTGTTCAAGACCCAACTGCTGCCCCGGCCGGGATTCCGGCGCATTCCAACGCACAGCCCCGGTCGGGGTTCTCCGGACCGGGGCTGCGTCGCCGTCCTCAGCAGACGATGCGCAGTGGCTGCTCCAGAATCGCGACGAAGGCGCGCATCCACTGTGCGGCGAGGGAGCCGTCGATGGCGCGATGGTCGACCGAGAGGGTCACCCGTAGGACGGTGGCGGGGGCGAGGTCGCCGGTGTCGGTGACAACCGGTTCCCGGCGGGCCGCGCCTACGGCGAGGATCATCGACTGGGGCGGGTTGATGATCGCGGCGAACTCCTCGGTGCCGTACATGCCGAGGTTGGTGACGGTGGCGCTGCCGCCCTCCAGTTCGTCCTGCTTGAGGCCGCCCTGTTTGGCGCGTTCGGCGAAGTCCCGGGCCGCCGCGGCGACCTGGCTCACGCCCATCCGGTCAACCGCCCGCAGTACCGGGGTGACCAGGCCACCGTCGGTGGCGACAGCGATGCCGAGGTCGACGGCCGGGAACACCCGCATGCCGTCGTCGGTCCACATGACATTCACGGCCGGGACTGCCGTGTGCGCCTGGGCCACCGCCTTGACGATCAGGTCGTTGACCGAGACCTTCACCGGGGCGGCGGCGTTGAGCTCTGCCCGCAGCGCGAGCAGCGCGTCGACCCGGGCGCTGCCGCGCAGGTAGAAGTGCGGCACGTTGGACTTGCTGTCGGTGAGCCGGCGCGCGATGGCCCGGCGCAGCCGAGAGTGCGGCACCAGGCCGGTTCCCGCCGGCGCTGCGCCTGCCGCCCGCCCGTTGCCGGCAGCCGCCACCGGGGCGACGACTGCGGCAGGGGCGGAGTCCTGGGCCACGCTCGAGTCTGCGGTCGACGCCGAGGTTGAGGTCAATGCGGAGCCCGCGGCCGAGGGCGGGGCCGGGGCCACGGCGCGCCCGCGGTCGGCAATCGCCGCCTCGACGTCGGCCCGCACCACCCGCCCGTGCGGACCCGACCCCTGCAGGGTTTCGAAGGCGATGCCGGCCTCCCGCGCCAACTTGCGCGCCAAGGGGCTGGCGAACACCCGGGACCGCCCACCGGCACTGTCCACACGCGACCCGGTGACACCCGATGCCGCTATGGCCGTGCCGTTTCCGGCCATCGGTACAGCGGCCCCGACGTCAACGGGCGCGGGCGCAGCGGCGAAGCCGAGGCGGGTCAGGGCGGCGTCAACGTCGTCAACCGTTTCATCGGGGTGCGCGATCAGCGCGATCGCATCGCCGACCTGGACGCTGGCTCCCTCGGCGACCAGCACGCGGAGGATCACGCCAGGGGCGGGGGCTTCGACGTCGACGGCGGCCTTGGCGGTCTCGATGGTGGCGATGACGGCGCCGGCGGCGAACGGCTCGCGTTCGGCAACCGGCCAGCCGGCCAGGATCGCCTCCTCCGTGTTCGCCGCAATCTCCGGCATGCGCAGCAGCTCAGCCACGATCACCACCGCCGTTGAGCTCGGTGAGGCGGCGGGCGACGTCGACGGTACCGGCGATGGCGGCACGCTCGAGCACCTTGCTGATGCTGGGGGAGGCGACGCCGCCGGTGACCCGTTCGACAGGCGCGTCGAGCCAGTCGAACCAGCGCCGGTGTATCTCATCGGCCAGCCAGCCACCGTACGACGTGCCGAGGGCGCCCTGTTCGGCGATGAGCACCCGGTTGGTCTTGCGGACGCTGGCGCCGATGGTGTCCCAGTCGATGCTGGCCCGGTCGAGCCAGCGCAGGTCTATCACCTCGGCGTCGACGCCGGTCTGCTCGACCGCGTCGAGCACCGTGCCGGTCATCGCCAGATAGGTGAGCACGGTGACGGCGGAGCCGGTGCGGCGTACCGCGGCGCGACCGACCGGCAGGCAGTAGTCCCAGTCACCGGCCGGTCCCTCACCGGTGGTGGGGTAGAGGTCGACGTGTTCGAGCACGAGCACCGGGTCCTGGCAGCGCAGCGCGCTGTTCATCAGGCCGACGTAGTCGAACGGCGTGGACGGTGCAACGATGCGCCAGCCGGCCGCGGTGGCGAAGACGCCGGCCGGGTCCATCGAGTGCTGGGAGCCGTAGCCGGTGCCCATGGCGACCTTGGCGCGCAGCACGAGCGGGACCGGGTCGTCGCCGCCGAACATGTGCCGGGCCTTGCCGATCTGGTTGAACAGCTGGTCGGCCGCGACCCACATGAAGTCGGCGTACATGAACTCCACGACCGGGCGGTACCGGCCGTCCAAGGCGAGTCCGCCGCCCAGGCCGGCGAACGCGTTCTCGCTGATCGGGGTGCCGAGCACCCGGTCCGGGTAGGTCTCCTTGAGGCCGCGGGTGGCGCCGTTGGTGCCGCCGCTGAGCCGGTGCACGTCCTCGCCCATCACCACGATCCGCTCGTCGGTGGCCATCCGGCGGTCCATCACCCTGGCGACGGCGTCGACGAACTTCATCGTTGCCGTCGTGCCGTAGTCGTCGCGGTCGGCGGTACGGACGCCGGCGAACTCGGACAGGTCCCCGCGCACGCCGACGTCGACGAAGGCAGGGTCCGGCCACTCGGCCGGCCGGATGCGCCGTTCCTGCGGTTTGCCGCCCGGCGCCGGTTCGAGGAGTACCCCGCCGGTCTCGGCGAGCAGCTGGTTCGCGCGGTCGAGGGCGACCTTCTGCTGCGCCGCCGACAGGATGCCGCGCCGGGCCAGGTGCCCCTCGAGCTGGGTGATCGGGTCGCGGGCGCGCCAGCTGTCTTCCTCCTGGCGGGTGCGGTAGCGGAACGCACTGCCCGGGAACGGGCCGTTCTGGTGGTAGTACCGGTAGACGTCGGCCTCCACCAGGGTCGGGCCGTCACCGGCGCGCATCGCCTCGACCGCCTCCCGCATCGCCAGGTGCACGGCGAGCACGTTCATGCCGTCCACGCGCCAGCTGCGGATGCCGAAGCCAGGCCCACGGGCGGACAGTCGCGGCTCGGCGGTCGACTCGTCGACGGTCGTCGACACCGCGTAGTGGTTGTTCTCCACGAAGAAGCACAGCGGCAGGCGCCAGGCGGCGGCCAGGTTGAACGTCTCCAGGGTCGAGCCGATGTTGATGGCGCCGTCGCCGAAGTACGTCACGGCGACGGCGCCGGTGTCGGCGCGGCGATGCGCCCACGCCGATCCGGCGGCGAGCGGGACACCGCCGCCGACGATGGCGTTCGTGCCGATCGCCCCGGCCTGCTTCCATTGCAGGTGCATCGAGCCGCCCCGGCCGTGGCTCCAGCCGCGGTCCAGGCCGCAGATCTCGGCGAGGGTGCGCAACACCACGTCGCGCACCTCTGGTGAGTAGTCGGCGGTCGGGTCGATGCCCTTCGGTTCGACGTGGGCGAGGGCCTTGGCCAGGAACTGGTGATGGCCGCGGTGTGAACCGTTGACCGTGTCCCCGGTGCGCAGCGCCAGGATCGAGCCGACGGCGCCTCCCTCCTGCCCGATGCTGGAATGGGCGGGGCCGTGGACCAGCCCTTCCGCGGCCAGTTGGAGCACGTACTGCTCGAAGGTCCGGATCAGGATCAGCTGGCTGTACATCGAGGTCAGGAGCTCCGGTGCGGCGGCGTCCCAGTCGGCGTCGGTGACGGTGAACTCGACCCACGGCTGGTCCGGTGTGAGCGGGCGGCGCTCGGGCATGTGACTGCACCCCTTCACTACTGCATCGCGGCGGCGCAGAGTGGCCGCACCGCCGCAGTCTCGCAGTGTATGGATCCAATCTCAAGACGACGACGGCTGTTTTTCGGGGTTGCGTGCTGGTATGAATGCCAAAATGGATCCATACGGAGGTGTTCATGGCAACGCTGCCAGGGTTGACCGGGGTCGACCACATCGGCTTCACCGTGCCCGACCTGGAGCAGGCCCGGCGGTTCCTGGTCGAGGTGCTCGGGTGCGAGTACCTGTACTCGCTGGGCCCGTTCGAGCGCGACGACGACTGGATGGCCGAGCATCTTGGCGTCGGCCCGCGCGCGGTCATGCGCCGGCTGCATTTCTTCCGCTGCGGCGGCCAGGCGATCTTCGAGGTGTTCCACTACGAAGCGCCGGACCAGGACCCGCACCCGCCGCGCAACAGCGACATCGGCGGCCACCATGTCGCCCTCTACGTCGACGACCTGGACGCCGCCGTCGACTACCTGCGGCGGTGCGGCGTGACCGTGCTCGGCGACCCGACCGCCAGCTCTGGTCCCAGCGCCGGGCAGCGATGGGTGTACTTTCTGGCTCCGTGGGGAATGCAATTCGAGCTGGTGTCCTATCCGGACGGCAAGGCGTTCGACCGGGCGGGGTCGGCAAACGATGGACGTGACTGACGACATGACCGACGGCGCAGCCGGGTCGGCGGCGAGCCTGCGGGTGGCCGCCTACCTGCGCCAGGCCATCCTCGACGGACAGATCCCGCCCGGGCACCGGATCCGCCAGAGCGAGATCGCCGAGCGGCTCGGCGCCAGCCGCCTCCCGGTCCGGGAGGCGCTGCGCATGCTCACCGCCGAGGGCCTCACCGAACAGGAGCCGAACAAGGGCGCCTGGGTGCCACGGCTGGGCGCCCGGGAGCTCGACGTCGTGTACCGGATGCGCGAACGGCTGGAACCGTTGGCGCTGGCCGAGAGCCTGCCCCGGCTGGACGACGAGGTGATCGCGGAGCTGGAGGCCCTGCAGCGCGCGATCGAGCGAAACACCGACGTGACCGAGTTCCTGCGGCTGGACCGGGAGTTTCACCTGCTGACCTACTCACGCTGCGAGGTCGAGCCGCTCGCGGGCATCGTGGTCCGGCTGTGGAACTCCACGCAGTACTACCGCCGGGCGTTCATGACGATCATCGGCGAGACGCGGCGCTGGATCGTCAACGCCGAGCACCAACTGCTGCTGGACGCCGTGCGCCGGGGCGACGTCGTGGACGCCGGCCGGGTGCTGGAGGGACACATCCGGCGTACGAGAGTCGAACTGTCACACCATCCGGAGATCTTCACCGCGAACGGCTGAGCGGGCCCGGCCGGCGCGACGGGTCGCGCGGGCCGGGCCGCACACGGCCTACTGTCCGATCCACACCGCTTTGAGGTTGCAGAACTCGCGAATGCCGGCAGCCGCCAGTTCCCGGCCGTAGCCGCTGGTCTTGATGCCGCCGAAGGGCAGCTGCGGATACGAGACGGTCATGCCGTTGACGGTGACGGCGCCGCATTCCAGTTCGGCGACGCACCGGGCGCGATCGGCGTCGTCGGTGGTCCACACGGCCGCACCGAGACCGAAGGCGGTGGCGTTGGCCAGGTCGAGCGCCTCGTCCAGGTCGGCGACCCGGTAGACGGTGGCCACCGGGCCGAACGTCTCCTCGCGGTACAGGCGCATCGACGGGTCGACACCGGCCAGCACGGTCGGCGGGTAGAACCAGCCCGGGCCGGCCGGCCGGTAGCCGCCGGTCAGTACCTCGGCGCCGTTGGCGACCGCGTCGGCGACCAGCTCCTCCAGTTCGGCCCGGCCCGCTTCGGTGGCGATCGGCCCGACGTCGGTGCCCGGGTCGGCCGGGTCGCCGACCCGCAGGGCCGCCATGCCACGCGTGAAGGCGGCGACGAACTCGTCGTACACGTCGGTGTGCACGATGAACCGCTTGGCGGCGATGCAGGACTGCCCGTTGTTCTGGCACCGCGCGACGACCGCCGTGGCCGCCGCCCGCGCGACGTCGGCGCTCGGCAGGACCAGGAACGGGTCCGAGCCGCCGAGCTCCAGGACAGTCTTCTTCAACGCGTCGCCGGCGATCCGTGCGACCGACCGGCCGGCCGCCTCGCTGCCGGTCAGCGTGGCCGCGGCGACCCGGTCGTCGCGCAGCACCCGTTCCACGTCGGCCGACCCGATCAGCAGCGTCCCGAACGCGCCGGCCGGGAAGCCGGCCCGCGCGAAGAGCGCACCGAGATACAGCGCGGTCTGCGGTACGTTCGACGCGTGCTTGAGCAGCCCGGCGTTGCCGGCCATCAGCGCCGGCGCGGCGAAGCGCAGCACCTGCCAGACCGGGAAGTTCCACGGCATGACGGCGAGCACGACGCCCAGCGGCTGGTACACCGACCAGGCCGACACCGCGCCGACCGCGGCGGCGTCGACCGGTTCGGGGGCCAGCATCGCCTCGGCGTGTTCCGCATAGAACCGGCAGCCGCGCGCCGACTTGCGGATCTCCGCCTCGGCGGACGCGAGCGTCTTGCCCATCTCCCGGGTCATCGTCGCCGCGAGTGTCGCGACGTCCGCCTCCAGCAGGTCGGCTGCGGCCCGCATCCAGGCGGCGCGCTCGGCGAAGCTGGTGCGGCGCAGGGCGGCGGCCGCCCGCGCGGCGCGGGCCAGTGCCTCCTCGACGTCCGCGGCGGACATCGGCGTGAAGGTGCGCTCGACGACGCCGGTGGCCGGGTCGACCGTCGCGATGGCCATCAGCTGCCCGCTCCGTCCCGGTTGTTGATGTGCGACTGGGCGTGGCGCTGCAGCGGCAGCGGGCCGGCGGTCGTGTAGTAGCGCTGCCCGGCGACCAGCAGCTGCTCGGCCGGGAACTTGGTGATGACCTCGGCGCCGTCGGCGGTCACGACGATCTCCTCCTCGATACGCGCGGCGCCCACGCCGTCGGCCGACGGCCAGTACGTCTCGAGCGCGAACACCATGCCCTCCTCCAGCACCTCCGGGTGCTCCAGCGACACCAACCGGCTGAAGATGGGCTTCTCCCAGATCGACAGGCCCACGCCGTGGCCGTACTGCAGGGCGAAGGCGGCCTCCTCGTCGGCGAAGCCGAACTCCTGCGCGGTGGGCCACACGCTGACGATGTCGGCGGTGGTGGCGCCCGGCTTCACCAGCTCGATCGCCTGATCCATGTACTCGCGGCAGCGCTTGTAGGCGTCGACCTGCGCGCGGGAGGCGCTGCCGACCGCGAACGTGCGGTAGTAGCAGGTGCGGTACCCCATGAAGCTGTGCAGGATGTCGAAGAACGCCGGGTCGCCGGGGCGGATGAGCCGGTCGCTGAACACGTGCGGGTGCGGGGAGCAGCGCTCGCCGGAGATCGCGTTGACCCCCTCGACGTGCTCGGAGCCCAGATCGTAGAGGCGCTTGGCGACCAGGCCGACGGTTTCGTTCTCCCGGACCCCGGGACGCAGGAACCCGTACAGCTCGTCGTAGGCGGCGTCCACCATGGACGCCGCCGTGGTGAGCAGGGTGATCTCGTCGGGCGTCTTGATCCGGCGGGCCTCCAGGAACACCTGCTGCCCGTCGACGACCTCGATGCCCCTGGCGCGCAACGCCTGCAGGACCGGCATCTCCACCACGTCCACGCCGACCGGCGCGGTGTGCAGGCCGTAGCGCTCCAGCTCCTCGTAGATCTTCTGCGCGACCGCCTCGGCGATGCCCGCGTCGGGGTGGAACGCGCCGCGCAGCACCGAGATGCCGGCGCGCGCGCCGCTGGTGCCGCGGGCCCCCTCGGCGGCGTCGTCGCCGGTGCGGTAGTCCAGCCACGGGGCGTACAGCTGGTGGTGGCGGGCCGCCGAGCCGAAGTCCCACAGCACCGGCTCGCCGCCGCGCGGCAGCAGCGCGAAGCGGATCATCTTGTCCATCGCCCAGGTGCCGATGTGCGTCGCCGTCATGTAACGGATGTTGTGGAAGTCGAACGTGAGCAGCGCGCCCACCTCCGACTGCTGCAACCGGTGCTTCAGCTTCGCCAGCCGCTCGCGGCGCAGCCGGTCGACGTCGACACGGCTCTCCCAGTCGACGACGTTCATGCCGAAGGTGGCTGTCCCCATGGTGTGCTCTCGCTCTCTGCGTTACTTCGCGTCCCGGCCGTCGACGGCCGAGTAGGTGTACGGGTTGTCGATCCGCTCGCCGGCGGGCAGCGCCGGGGCCATCCCGTCGCGCCAGGCCTGCTCGCCCATCGTCGAGCGGAGGAAGTCCACGGTGCGGTCCACGTCGTCGTGGACCGCACCGAGGTCGATCCCGCGCAGCCGGTGCGCGTGCTTGACGACCCGGCCGTCGACCAGCACCGTGTGCACGTCGCCGCGGCCGGCCTGGTAGACGAGGTGCCCGTACGGGTGCAGGATCGGGCGCATCGCCGGCGACCGGTCGTTCTTCACCAGCACCAGGTCGGCCTTCTTGCCGGGCCGGATGCTGCCGAGGTCGGCCTCGCGGCCGATGGCCCGCGCGCCGCCGAGCGTGGCCCACCGCACGACGTCCTCGGCGCGGGCCTCGTTGACGGTCACCGTGCGGCCCTCGGCGTGCGCCTCCAGATGGCAGCGGGCGCGGTCGGCGTTGAGCGTGGCGCGCATCGCGGAGAACATGTCGCCGCTCCACCACACGCTGGTGTCCTGCGACAGGGAGACCGGGATGCCGTACCGGCGCAGCAGATGCGTGGGCGGGTAGCCCTGCCCGGCGTTCATCTCGCTCTCGGTGGCCACCGAGGCGGTACCGCCGCTGGCCGCGATCTTCCGGTACGAGTCGTCCGACAGTGTGGAGCAGTGGACGTACGTGACGGTCGGGTCCATGAACCCGGCGTCCCACATCTGCTGGATGCCGACGTCGTTGGTGGCCTGCCAGACCCCGGCGTGCGTGGTCACCCGCAGCCCCAGCTCCCGCGCCGCCTCGAACGCGGCGCGTTCCGGGAACGCCGGGTCGCCGGTGACGTCGAACGCCAGCTGCAGCGCCAGCATGTCGGTGTCGGCGCGGGTACGCCGGGCCACGAACGCCCGGAACGCCGGATCGTTCGCCCACTCCCAGGGTCCGCCCAGCAGGTTGCCGCACGCGAGCACGAACCGGCCGCCCGCGGCGAGCAACGCGTCGGCCGCCGCCTCGGCGTGCTCGACCGTCTGCAGGCCGTGCGACCAGTCGACGGTCGTGGTGACCCCGGCGTCCACCGACTCCACCCCGGACAGCAGGTTGCCGGCGTAGATGTCGCGCGGGCGGAAGTGCGGGCCCCACTGCAGGTAGTAGAAGGTGAAGTACTCGCTGAGCGTCCAGTCGGCGCCGAAGCCGCGCAGGTTGGCCTGCCACATGTGCCGGTGGGTGTCGATCATGCCGGGCATCAGGATGCCGCCGCTGCCGTCGATCTCGACGGTGCCCTCGGGCACGGCGAGCCCGGTCCCGACCGCCGCGATCCGGTCACCGATGACGAGCACGTCGCCGTCGGTGATCACGCCCGCGTCGTCGACGGTCACGACCGTGGCGCGGCGGAAGACCAGCGCCGGTGCGTGGTCGAAGTCGTCCGTGGTCATGGGGCACCTCCTGTTCGGGTCGCGGCGGCCGGGGTACGGCGGTGCTCCGCTGGACGGGCCTCGACCGCGGCGGGGTCGAAGAGCACCTTGGTCGGCCGGGCCGCTCCCGGCGCGGCGGGCGTGAGCCCTTCGCGCACCAGCATCCCCAGCGGATGGACGGTCGGGGCGATGTCTGCCCAGGTCGGGCGGGCGGCCAGCACGTCGAGGGCCGCCGGCAGGTCATCGGCGCAGACGTGCGCGACGGTGCCGAGGACATCGACCTCCTGCAACGTCCAGCGCGCCGCCGGTACCGCGGGTGTGCCGTGCTGGATGCCGACGAGGACGAGCCGGCCGCCCGGCGGGGTGGCCGCCGCGGCGGTGTCGAGCCCGCCGGCGGTCCCGGTCACCTCGAAGACCACGTCGGCGCGCAGACCGGCGTCGGCCAGCGCTGCGGCGGGTGCGGTGGTGCGGACGTCGATCACCTGCTCGGCGCCGAGCGCGCGGGCCAGGTCGAGCCGGGTCCCGGCGACGTCTGCGGCCCACACCCGCACCCCGGCGGCCACGCAGGCGTAGGTGAGGAACGCGCCGATGCCGCCGACGCCGACCACGAGCGCGACGTTGCCGGGGCCCGCGCCGCCGCGCCGGCGGGCGTGCACCGCCACGGCCATCGGCTGGCCCAGTGCCGCCGTGTCCGGGCCGAGGCCACGATCGCCGACGGCGACGCAGATGCCCGCGGGCGCGGTGACGTAGCCGGCGAGGCCGCCGTCGCGGTGGAAGCCGATGGTGTGGTAGCCGGCACACAGGTTGGTCCGGCCGCGCCGGCACATGGCACAGTCGCCGCAGCTGATGCCGGCGCCGCACACGACCAGCTCACCGACCCGGGCCGGGTCGACGCCGGGGCCCGCCTCGACGATGTCGCCGGCGAACTCGTGGCCCAGGGTCACCGGTTCGGCGGCGCGCCGGCCGTCGCCGCGGATCAGGGTCGGCGCGTGGAGGTATTCGGCGGCGTCGCTGCCGCACACGCCGGCCGCGCGGACCCGCACCAGCACCTCGCCGGCGGCGGGCCGGGGCCTCGGCCGCGACTCCAGCCGCACGTCGCCGACGCCGTGGTAGACGGCAGCGGTCATCGCATCGGTGGTCATCGGGTCAGTCCCGCCGACTCGGCCTGCATCGCGTAGAGCGCGAGCAGGTCCAGGTCCCCCAGCCCGCGGCCGACCGCGGCCTGGATCAGCTGGTGTGTCAGGCCGGCGAGGGCCATCGGGACCTCGTGGTCCCGCGCGGCGCCCAGCCCGAGGTCGAAATCCTTGCGCAGCAACGTGTTCGTGAACGTGGGCGTCCAGTCGCCGGCGGCGAGGGCCGGTGTCCGGCGGCGAACCCACTCGGAGCCGACCACGGTCTCGCCCAGGAACCGCAGGAACGCCTCGCGGTCCGCACCGCTCTTCTCGGCCAGCGCCGTCACCTCGGCCAGCGCCTGCACCATCACGCCGAGGTACAGGTTGTGGCAGAGCTTCACCAGCCGGCTCTGCTCGCCGTCGCCGACCCACACCGCGGTCTTGCCGATGCCCCGCAGGAGCGGCTCGGCAAGCGCGAACTGCTCCCGCGGGCCGGACGCGACGAAACACGCCTCACCGGCGTCCACCACGGAAGGGTTGCCGCTGACCGGGGCGGCCACGAACCCCACACCGGCCGCGGCGGCGAGCGCGCGCGCCTGCGCCGACGCGACCTCCGACACGGTCGAGCAGTCGACCACCACCTGCAGCCCGGCCGGGCATGACAGCAGGCCGTCCGGACCGTCCAGCACGGCCAGCAGGTCCTCGGAGGAGGAGACCATCACGAACACGACCGGGCAGGCGGCCAGGCCGGCGAGCGACCCGGCGGCCACCGCGCCGCCCGCGACGAGCGGCACGACCTTGTCCGGCGTGCGGTTCCACACCCGCAGCTCCGCGCCGGCGGCGAGCAGGCGGCGCCCGATCGCGGAGCCCATCCGGCCGGTGCCCAGCAGGCCGACCGGCTCACGCATCGCCGGACACCTTCGCCGGCTCGACCCGGGTGCCGGCACACAGCCGGTCGCCGAGGTACTCCCAGTCGCGGCTGAACCGGTACGAGTGCTGGGCCGGCGGCTGCGGCGCCTGCGTCTCGATCCACTGGGTCTTGCCGTCGGTGCGGTTGTAGAACGCGTGCTCGCAGCCGGATCCGGTCCATAGCACGTCGCCGGGGCGCATGACGAAGTGCCGGCCCTCGACGACCGCCTCGGTCTCACCCTCGGTGAAGATGTAGGCCTCTTCGAACGGGTGGTCGTGCGGATGCGCCGCCGCGGTCGGCTGGTACTCGACCATGAACATGGTGTGCAGCTGGGCGCTGATCCGCTGGTCGGCGAGCATCCGGATGCCGATGCCGCTGTACGCGAGCATCGCGGTCGCCATGCTCGCCGACACCTCCGGCGCCGTGGGGTCGCTGCCGCGGGCCAGCCGTCGCAGGTCCATCGAGCCCTCGTCGAACCGGAAGAAGTTGCGGTTGCGCGGGTCGCGCAGGTCCACCGTCTCGGCCTGTCCCCCGGCGATGTCGCCGGGCAGGAAGAAGGTGTCCCGGCGGCGGTTGTCCAGCAGCAGTCGGACCGGCGCCGACATCTCCAGCCATCGGGCACCGGCACTGCCGGCGACGAGCTGGTGCGCCACCGCGACCGGTACCACCGCGCAGTCGTTGCGGCGCAACGTGAGCGTCTGGCCCAGCATGGTCAGGGTCAGTTCGCCGCCGAGCATCCACAGGCTCTTCTCGTAGGAGTGCACCGCCGCGTCGATGCGGCCGCCGGGATCGAGCGTGGCGGCGCTCATCGTCATGTGGTGCGAGCCGTACTCGCGGCCGATGAGGTCCTGCCGGCGGAAGCCGGTGCTGTGCCCGCGGTAGTCGTCCGGCAGCACGGCCTGGGCGTCATCGATCCGGGAGACGTGATACATGGTGTGCCTTTCCTTGAAAGAGTGGGCTCGCTACGCGGTGGTGAGTGCCACCACGGCGCGTCGCCTCCGCCGCCCGCGCAGCAGCGGCACGAGGGCCGCGGCGACGACGAGGATGCCCTGGATCCAGTACTGCCAGGCGATGCTGACCGACAGGAAGCTCAGCGAGCTGGTGATGGTCTGCAGGAACAGCGCCGTGGCCAGGGTGGCCAGGGCCGAGCCGGAGCCGCCGAAGATGCTCGCGCCGCCCAGCACCACGGCCGTCACCGACGCCAGGGTGAGGGCCTGACCGACCGAGGAGTCACCGACGCCGGTCTGTGCGTAGAGCGCGATGCCACCGCCGGCCGCCAGCGCACCGGCGAGCAGGTAGGCCAGGAGCCTGGTCGGGAGCGTCCCGACGCCCATCCGGGACGCGGACAGCGGGTCCGAGCCGGTGGCCCGCAACGCCCGGCCGACCCGTGCGCGGCGGACCAGCACGTGCCCGGCGATCCCGACCAGCACCACGACCACGAACACCATCGGCACGCCGGCGACCGTGGTGCCCAGCGCGGCGAGCAGCGTGTCGCCGGCCTGCCCGCCCGGCAGCGGCCGCAGCAGCTGCGCCACACCGACGACGCCGATCGAGGAGATCAGGGTCGCCACCACCGGTGGCAGGTTGACCCGGGTGACCAGCACGCCGTTGACCAGGCCGACCAGCGCCCCGGCGGCGAGCCCGGCGAGCACGCCCACGGCGAACAGCGCGGGCGGACCGGCGCCGAAGAACGAGGCGGTGACCACCGACAGCGCGACCACCGAACCGACCGAGAGGTCGATCCCGCCGGTCATCACGACGATCAGCTGCCCGAGGCTCACCACGGCCAGCGATGCGGTCGCCAGCAGCAGCTGCCCGATGTTCAGCATGCCGAGGAAGGTCGGCGAGTGCACCGCGGTCGCCCCGCCGACGAGGATCGTGAGCAGCAGCATCAGCGCCGCATGGGTCTCGCCGCCGAGCAGCCGCCGCCGGCGGCGGTGCCGGCCGCCGGCCACGGGTGCGGCCACGGTGCGCTCGGTCGCGAGCACCGCCGCGCCGGTGATGTCGCGCTCCGAGAGGGTGGCGGCGGAGAGCTCGGCCTGGATGCGCCCGCGGGAGAAGACGAGCACCCGGTCGCAGAGCCCTTCGAGTTCCACCGCGTCGGTCGACAGCACGATCACCGCCGTGCCGCGTCCCGCCAACTCGCGCAGCACCCGGTAGATCTCCAGCCGGGCGCCGGCGTCGACGCCCTGGGTCGGGTCCTCCACCAGCAGCACGGCGGGGTCGCCGATACCGGCCCGGGCGAGCAGCACCTTCTGCTGATTGCCGCCGGACAGGGTGCCGACGGGTGTCTCCAGGCTCGCGGCCTTGACCCGCAGCGCGGCGACGGCGGGTGACACCAGGGCCCGCTCCTTGCCGGGCACCAGCACGGAGCGCAGCAGCGACACCCGGGTCAACGAGAGCGCGTCGACGTTCTCGCGGACGGTCAGGTCGCCGAACACCGCCTCCTGCAGCCGTTCCCCGGACAGGAACGTGATGCCGTGCCGGGCCGCCGCCGCGGGGCCCGCCAGGGAGACCGGCCCGTCCTTGACGGTGACCCGTCCGTCGGCGCGGACCAGTCCGGCCAGCGCCCGCAGCACCTGGCGCTGCCCGTTGCCTTCCACGCCGGCGAAGCCGACGATCTCGCCGGCCGACACCCGGGCGTCGACGCCGGTGAACCCGGCGCCGCTGAGCCCGTCGACGGTGAGGACGACGGGTGCGGCGCTCAGGTCGGGCTTGTCGGGGAACGTGGTGTCCAGCGACCGGCCGACGATCATCTCCACGATCTGCTCGTCGGTGTGGTCCGCGACCGGCCCGCCGCCGACCACCCGCCCGTCGCGCAGCACCGTCATGGTCTGCGCGATCTGCCGGATCTCGGGGATCCGGTGGGTGATGTACACGACGGCCGTGCCGGTGGCGACCAGCGCCCGGATCCGGTCGAACAGCCAGTTCGTCTCGTCCGGCCCCAGGGCCTCGGTCGGCTCGTCGAGCACCAGGACCCGCGGCTCGGTGGCGAGCGCCGCGGCGATCTCCACCAGGTGCGCCTCCCGCACGGTCAGGTCACTGATCTGCAGGTCGGCGTCGATGTCCAGGCCGAGCCCGCGCAGGTGCGCGTCGGTCCACGCGGACGCCGCGCCGACCTTGGGACGCACCTGCTCGGGCAGCAGCACCAGCATCGACTCGGCGACGGTCAGGCTGCCGGCCAGCGCCGGCGTCTGGTACACGAGGGCGAGGCCGTGTTCGCGGGCGACGGCGGGGGTCATCGCCGCGTACTCCCGGCCGAGGATCGTGATCCGCCCCTCGTCGGGGGTGACCGAGCCGGCCGCCACGCCGACCAGCGTGGACTTGCCGGCGCCGTTCTCGCCGAGCACGGCGTGGACGACACCTGGCCTGACGGTCAGATCCACGCCGTCGAGGGCCCGGACACCCGGATACTGCTTGACGATCCCGGACAGCGCCAGCGCGGCGTCCCGCATCGTCCTCACCTCCTCGGCGCTCATCAGCCGGTGAACAGCGCGCCGAGCTGCGCGGTGGTCAGCTGCGAGGACGGCGGGGCGTCGTTGGGCAGGCCGGACTTGCACGCCTTGGACGGCGCGATGGCGCCCTGGCTACCGCCGGTCGAGTCCTCGTAGAGGTCCAGCTGCAGCAGCGACGGTTCGGCATTGGCCTTGCCGTTGGCCACCGCGACACCCTTGCGCAGTCCGACCCGGCCGATCCAGGTCCGCGACGACACCGTCGCCAGCTCATAGCCGCTGTTCTTGGCCTTCAGCGCGTCGAACCCGCAGCTGAGCTCGTTGTCGTCGGTGGTCGCGATCGGCACCAGCGGACGGCCTGCGTTCTGGAAGGCGCGGATCGCCCCGGTGGCCGCCGCACCGTAGTCGCTGATGATGCCGTCGATCTGCGGGTACTTGGCGAGCAGGCCGCTCATCGCCTGCTGTTCCATCGCGGGATCCCAGTTCGTCGTCACCGGGTCGTCGGTCAGCAGCTTCACCTGCGGCGCACCGGCGAGGACCTTCTTGATGCCGGCGAGCTCGGCGACGGAGACCGCGTTACCGGCGGGCCCGCCGAGGAGCACGATGTTGCCGCCCTTCGGGCCCAGCCGGGCCACCATCCATCTGGCCCACACCTCGCCGGAGTACCCGGTGTCCCAGTCGACGTAGTCGAAGTAGTCCGACCCGGACTTGCCGGTCGGGTCGGCGGCGATCGGGATGACGATGACACCGGCCTTGGCCGCCGCGCGCAACGCCGACAGGTGCGAGGCACCGGGGCCGGCGTCCGCGATCACCAGCAGCACGTTGACGCCCTTGCTGGTGAGGCTGGTGATGCCGGCCAGGGTGGCCTGCAGGTCACCGCGGCCGGCGACGTAGTCGACGCTGCTGACGGCCGGGCACTTCTTGGCCTCGTCCTCGACCTCGGCGCGGACGATCTTGGACCACGAGTTGGTGCCCAGGCCGTCGACGAGGCCGACCTTGATCGGTTTGGTACCGCAGACCGTGTCCATCGCGACCATGGCCGAGACGGGTCCGGCGTTGCCGACGGCGACCTGCGCGGCGGTGCTCGGATCACTGCCGGCGGCCGGGCCGGTCTTGTTGGTGGTGGAGCACCCGGCGAGCGCGATGGCAACGGCCGTGGCCAGGGCTAACGTGGCGCCGGTGGAACGGCGTCGACGTGGCGACATGGAGACTCCAAGGGGGTGTTTGCGGGCATGGTTGACCGGCGGGACGGCGGGTGCCGTTCCGTGCGCCGGGGTGAGCCGGGGGTGGTACCGGGGTGTTGCCGGGAGGTCAGGTCAGGTCGGGTTGCGACGGATCGCCCGTCGCCGCAGCCGGGAGGCAAGGTTGAGCTGCACCACGATGCCGACCCCGATGATCACGGCCTGCACGATGTTCTGCACGGCGGTGGTCTGGGTGTAGGTCTGGACGAGCTGGTTGAGCTGGCCGAGGAACAGCGCGCCGAGCGCGGTGCCGGTCAGGCTGCCGCGGCCGCCGCTCAGGGCGGTCCCGCCGAGCACGACCGCGGCCACCGACGGCAGCAGGTAGGCGTCGCCGGCCGAGAGCGTGGTGGTGCGCAGGAAACCGGCGAGCAGGACACCGGTGCCGCCGGCGAGCACGGCGGACAGCGCGTACGCCGACACCGTGTATCGGCGGGTGCTGATGCCGGCGGCGTGCGCCGCACGCCGGTTGGCGCCGACGAGCTCGAAGCGCCGGCCCACCACGGTGGCCTTCAGCGCCAGCTGTGCCAGCGCGATCACGGCGACGGCGATCAGAACGAGGTTGGGCACTCCCGCGGTCCGGCCGACCGCGAAGTCGGTGAGCGCCGCCGGCGCCTGCGCGCTGTACCCGCCGGACAGGTACTGCACCAGGCCGATCAGCAGCGCGTTCACGGCGATCGTGACCACCAGCGGCGGTAGCCCGAAGTACGTGATGACCAGGCCGCTGACCAGCCCGGCAAGCAGCGCGGCGGCCAGCGCCGCGGTGACCGCGAGGGCGAGCCCGAGGTGGTTCGGACCGCCGTACTTCGCCACGATCAGCGCGCCGAGCGAGATGCCGCCGGCGACCGACAGGTCGAGCCCGGCCTGCTGGACGACGAGGGTCTGCCCGGCGGCGGCGATCGCGGTGAGCGCCGCGAACGGCAACATCGCCAGCAGGGCGGTGCGCCCGACGCTGCCGCTGGACAGCACGGCGCTCAACGCGAACAGCACGGCAACGGCCGCGGCCGCCCGGCTGGTGGGCCAGCCGAGCAGGCGATAGCCGACCGGATCGGTCGGGCGGACTGCGGGCGTGTCCGGCGCGGCGTCGTGGCGGGTCAGTCCGAGCACGCTCACGCCAGGTTCAGCTTCGGCTCGGGCTGCCAGCGACCGCCGATCGCGGCGCCTTCGAGGGAGCCGATGACGTGGTCGCGGGACGCCTCGGCGAGCGCGCGGAGCCGGGGCAGGTCGACGCCGACGAGCCGGCCGTCGCGCTTGACGAACCGCCCGTCGACGAGCACGTCACGGACCAGCCCGGGGTGCGCGCTGTAGACGATGGTGCCGAACGGGTTGTTGATCGGGGTGGTGGCGAGCGTGTCGTTGGAGAGGATGACGATGTCGGCGGCCTTGCCGACCTCCAGCGAGCCGGTGAGGTGCCCCAGACCGTTGGCGCGGGCGCCCTCGATGGTGGCGAACCGCAGGACGTCTTCGCAGGAGAGCTTCACCCGCTCGGGCGCCTCGCCGGCCTCGACCGCGGCGCTGTTGTCGGTGGCCCGCTGCACGGCCAGCGTGGTGCGCATGGTGGTGAACATGTCGCCGCCGATCGAGCTGCACACGTCGACCGACAGCGACGGGGCGATGCCCAGCGCCAGGAGCCGGCCGGTCGCCGGCCAGCCGTGGCCCATCTGCATCTCGACGTCCGGGGCGATCGAGGCGCTGCCGCCGCTGTCGGCGATCAGCTTCAGCTCGTCCTCGGCGATGGTGTTGCAGTGCACATACGTCGTGGTGGGTGCGAGCAGGCCGGCCGCGTCCAGCTTGTGGATCGGCTTGGTCTTGCCCCAGTGCCCGTCGCCGACGTGCACCGAGACCCGCAGGTCGAGCTCCCGGGCGAGCAGGAAGTCCTGGGTGGTGACCTCCATGGTGCAGAACTGCGGGCCGCGCAGCGCCAGGCCCATGGTGACCAGGCCGTCGTTGGCGGCGAAGCGTCCGGCGCGCAGCCGGCGCACGTCGTCCTGCGGATGCGGCACCGGTGACGGCATCACGCCGCCCCACTGCTGGGCGCCGCCGCCGTGGGCGAACACCGCCCGGAGGCCGGCCTCCTCCAGCGCGTCGATGGCGGCGTCGGTGTGCACGGGCGTGAACAGGTTGTGCGACCAGTCGAGCAGCGTGGTGATGCCGGCGTCGAGCGCTTCCAGCGCACCGATGAGGTTGCCGGCGTAGGTGTCCTCGGGCCGGAAGTACCGGCTGAGGCCCATGTGCAGGCCGACGAGGTACTGGTCGAGGGTCCAGTCCGAGGCGATGTTGCGCACGACGGACTGCCAGGTGTGCCGGTGGGTGTCCACCAGGCCGGGCATCACGATGCGGCCGCTGACGTCGACCCGCTCGGCGTCCGTGACCTCGAGGTCACGGCCGATCGCGACGATCCGGCCGTCGCGGATGAGCACGTCGCCGGGCCAGAGGACCTCGTGCCGGCCGGCGCAGGTGACGACGATACCGCCGGCGAGAAGCAGCTTTGTCATGTATTGAGAACCTCCACAGACCGTGCCAGGGGTGTGCGTTCGTCCGATCCGGGTTGGCGGAACACGGCGGGATCGGTGGCACCATCATGGGAGGCAGATCACAGCCTGTCAAGTCTCACTTGACAGGCGTTGACCAACGTTTATCGGGATGAATGGCTACCGGCGGCGACGCGTGTCGTCCGCCTTGGCCGCCCGGCCCATGGCGACGACGTTGGGCAGGTGCTGGGCCAACTGCTGGGCCAGCTGGTCGGCCGCCGGGCCGGCCTCCGCGGCGGGCGCGCGGTGCCGCAGCACCAGCCACACGGCGCGCATGTCCACGGTGCCGTTGTTCTCCAGCAGGTGCGGCCGCGACGAGTCGAACGTGATGCTGTCGCCCGCGTGCAGCGTGACCTCCTCGAACGCCACCTTGCAGGTCAGCTCCCCTTGCATGACGTGCGCGCACTCGAGACCGTTGTGCCGCTGGTAGCGCCCGGAGTCGCTGGAACTCACCCCCGGCGGGTAGGTGACCAGCATGAACTCCACGCCGTCGTCGTCGTTGTGGCCCAACTGCTCCCACACGACGCCGCTCTCCATCTCGATGCGGCGCCGGTTGTCGGCGCGCACCACCATCAGCTCCGAGCCGCTCGCCGATGGGCTTTGCGCCGGCGGGCCGCCGCCGGGCGGGGACGCCCGCCGGGCCCGGGCCGGCTCCGGCGGGGCGGGCTTGCTGGAGAACAGCTCGTCCATCGACATGTCGAGGGCCTCGACCACGGCGTACAGGGTGGGGATCGAGGAGCGGGACCGACCGTTCTCCAGCAGCGACAGCATGCTGGCCGAGACGCCCACCTTCTCGGCGAGCGCGCGCAGGGACATCCCTCGGGCCTGGCGCACGGCGCGAATCCGGCTGCCGACGGCGTCCAACTCGGTCACGCTCAGTGCCCCTTCACAACATGTCACGCGAATGTTGAGGTCAGCTTACGCGCCGCCCCGGCCCGGACCGGCGGCTGCACAACGCCTCTCAGCATGGTGGCGACACGTTTCACAGGGCTGCGTGTTTGATGAAGTTGTAATGTCACTCAACAACGCTGTCAACCACCGCCGCACCGGCGAGCTCGGCGAGCAGGTCCCCCACGGCCGGGCCGGGCTGCAGTTCCCGCCGCTCGACGCGGTGGGCGATCTCCAGCACGGCGGCGTTGACCGGTGCGCCCCCGGGCAGCAGCCCGGCGTGCGCGACGACCCGGCCGTTGATGTCACCGGCCTCGCTCCGGCGCCCCTTGAGCCAGTCGTGCAGGATCGTCGTGGTCGTCCCGGGCAGCACGAACCCGGCGTAGAGCGTGTCGAGCAGCAGCTCGACGATCCGGTCGGTGGCGCCCATGTCCTGCGGCGTCAACCCGAAGATCGGCAGCGGCCGGTACCCCAGGGCGGCGCCGACGTCCAGCGCCTCCTGACCCGAGCGCACCATCAGCTCCCGCATCCCCGGCGCCTGCAGCGCGTCGAGCATCGGCAGCCCGAGCATCGCCGTGGTCACCAGCGTCGTGCTGTTGCTGACCAGCTTCATCCACTTCGCCGACCGGATGTCGTCGACGACCTCCACCGTCCCGGCCGCGCGCAGCACCACTGCGAGCTCCTCCGCCCGGCCGCTCGTCGACGGGTCGAGCCCGCCGAGCGCGAACCACGAGCGCGACGGCGGCGTGTACCGCTGCACCACACCGGGGTCGACCATCATCGAGGCGACCTCGATGACCGCGCCGAGCGTGCGGTGCGCCCCGGCGACATCCGCGACCACGTCGGCGGTCATGCCGTTCTGCAGGCCGACGATCAGACCTCCGGGCTCCAGGTACGGCTCGACGAGCTGGCACGCCCACCGGGTGTCGTAGGCCTTCATGAGCACGAACACCGCGTCGAACCGGCCGGTGAACGTGCAGACCTCGCACAGATGGTGCGCCCGCACGTCGACGGTGACCGTCTCGTCGGGCATCTCGATCCGCAGGCCGCCGCGGCGCATCGCCTCGACGTGCTCCGGCCACTGCTCGATCAGCACCACGTCGTGCCCGGCCCGGATCAGGTCGGCGGCCACCGAACTGCCGTTCGCGCCGGACCCGACCACCGCGATCCGCGGACCACTCATGCGCCCTCCGCTTCGCTCCGTACCACTCAGGCGGCCCCCCGGTAACCGCCTGCACTGTACACGAATGTTGAGTTTGACTCATCACGCCCGTACATTGCCCGCATGATCGCTCATCTCGTCATCTGGACCTGGCACCCGACCGTCACCGGCGATCAGGTCGAGGGGCTCGTCCACACGCTGCGCGAGCTCACCGCGGACATGCCGTCGCTGCACAGGTACGAGTGCGGCCCGGCGCTGGGCCTGCGCCAAGGGGGCGACTTCGGCGTGATCGCGGTGGTGCACGACGCCGCGGGACTGGACGCCTACCTCGACGACCCCCGCCATCGCGACGTTGCGACCAAGGTCATCGGACCGATGGCAGCCAGCCGCATCGCGGTACAGATCGAGGTGCCACCGACGTTCGTCGGCCAGTGATCAGCGCGGTTCACCCTCCAGGTTCCACGCTGCGGCGGCGAGGCTCGCGAACGGGGCCGCGTCACCCGGAGATCGTCGGCTCCCGGCCCCTGTCCACGTTGAGCCAGGGTTCTCAGGCCGGTTCGTCGGTCTCGTTGACGTAGGCGGCCGGCCCCGCCGCCGACCCGACACGCTCCGGCAGAGTTCGAGGTCAGGCTAACGGAGGGTGACGCCGCCGTTCGCGGCGCCGAGTGGGAGTTCCATGCGCAGGGTGGTCCCGGCCCCGCGCGGGCTGTGGAGCACGATTCGGCCGCCGAGTGCCTCCGCCCGGTCCTTGAGGCCGAGGAGGCCGGTGCCGCGGGCGAAGTCGGCGCCGCCGATGCCGTCGTCGCGGACTGCGACCCGCAAGACCGGGTCCGCGGCGTCCGCAACGCCAGTTTCGACGGTGACGGAGACGACTGACGCGTGCGCGTGTTTGGCAACGTTGGTGAGTGCCTCGGCGACGATGTAGTACGCGCTGACCTCGACCTGCTCGGGCAGATGCTGCTCCACGCGCATGTCAAGATCGACCTGGATCGGTGAGCGGCGCGCGAGCGCACGCAGCGCCGAGCTGAGGCCGGCCTCGGTCAGGATCGCCGGGTGGATGCCGCGTGAGATCTCGCGGAGCTCGTCCACGGCGCTCGTTGCGCCGGCAACGGCGCGGTCGAGTTCCGTCCTGAGGGTGTCGAGTTCGGACGGCAGGGCCGTTTGCGTGGCGCGGAGTTGCAGGGCCAACGAGACCAGTCGCTGCTGGGCTCCGTCGTGCAGGTCCCGTTCGATGTGCCGACGGGTCTGGTCGGCCGCGGCGACGATCCGCGCCCGTGAGGCGGTGAGTTCGGCTCGACTTTCAGCGTTGGCGACCGCGGTGGCGACGAGTTCGGTGAAGTCGGCCAGGCGTCGTTCCGTGTCCGGCGGTAGCCGTTGGTGCCGTGCCCGGACGCTCATGGCGCCCCAGATCCGGCCCTCGACCAGGATCGGGCTGGCGACCGAAGACAGGATCCCGGCACCGCCGGTCGCGGCCAGGCCCGCCGACGTGGGGTTGTCCACATCGCGGCGGGCCGCATGGCCGGTGGATTGGACCACCGCCATGGCCGAGTGGGGCTCCGGCTTGCCGCGTGAACCCGGTTGGTTGTGCTGGAACCCCTGACGTCCCATGACGGTTGCCTGGCCGTCCGGCTCGAACCGTACGATCGCCGTGCCGTCGGCGCCGAAGAGCGCGCCAACCTCGTCGGCCACCGTGGCGAACACGAGTTGGGGACCTGTTCCACGGGCGACCAGCGTCGCCACCCGCCGCAGCGCCACCTGCTCGTCGGCGATCCGCCGGAAATCGGCGTAGAGCTGGGCATTGTCGAGGGAGACGGCGAGTTGGCCGGCGATGAGCTTGACCCCGTCGAGCCGTTCGGCGGTGAACGCGCCGCGGATGAGGCGGTTCTCGAGCAGCAGTATCGCCCGGAGCGTCTCGCGGCTGAGGATCGGCACGGCCAGCAGTGAACAGCACGTGACATTGGTGAAGTACGGGTCGCGGGCGAAACGGTCGTCGCACGTGGCGTCGCCCACGACCAGCGGCTCACGCATCCGCTGGGTGTACCGCAGCACAGACATCGGCAAGGCACGTTCGTGGCCGATTGTGCTGTCGGGGATGGCACCGCCGCCCGGTGTCGGCAGCAGCCAGTGTTGCCGGTCATCGCTCCACAGCGGCAGGTGGACAGCGGTGGCGCCGGTCATCGCGCTGAGTACCTGGACCACGCGGGCGTGCAGTTCCTCGACGCTGGTCTCGGAGCTGAGCGCCTGCGACGCGGACAGGATGCCGAGCAGGTCGAGCGCTCCGGTGGTGATGGTGGCCCGCTGATGCATGACGTCACCGGGCCGGCCGCCCCACCGAGCGCCGGTAGCGTCGGGTGATGGCCGCAGGTGCGGGTAGGCCCAGTCGAGTTGGTCGACTTTCGCGGTGGCACCCCAGGCGAGGTAGCCCTGGCGCGCTTCGATCAGCAGGTCGTAGGCGGCCTGTTCAAGGCTGTGGGCGAGGTAGAAGCGGGCCGCGCGTTCGGTGATCAGGGCGCGGTGCCAAGGGCGCTGACGTTGGGCGACCGCCCGCCGCGCGGCGTCGAACGCGACGGCGGCGACGCGGAAGTCACCGACGGCCCAGGCCCGCTCGGCCTCCAGCAGCCGCAGCAGGTGCTGGAAGTTCTCCGGCGCGTCCGCAGCGCGCGCGGCCAACCACTGCGCCACCTCATCCAGCTCGGAGAGCAGACCGCCGCGCTCGCCGTCATGGCTGGTGCGGGCTTGCCCGGCGAGGGCCAGCCCGCGCAGCAGGTGCGCCAGGGCAGTCGAATAGACGCCCTGAGTAGCCGGCAGCAGCTTCATCGCCGCCGCACTGTGCCGTGTCAGGCCGACCAGGTCGCCGAAGATAGCGGCGGCGATGGCCCGGGTGACATGCGCGTGGAACAGTGCCAGCAGGTTGCCGATGTACCGGTCGGTGGAGACTGCTGCACCTGCCGCAGCGGAGCCGACGCCGCCCAGCATGTCAGCCAGCCACCGATAGCTGTCGAGCGATTCGCGGGTCTGTTCGTCGCCGATACGCTGCACGAAGGCAAGCCCAGCCGCAACCTCGGCAACGCAGTTGTCCAGCGACGGTGCGCAGTCCAACAGACCCGGCACGGTCGGGTAGTAGGTGTATCCGGCGTTGGTCAGGTCACCCCCCGCGACCAACCCTTCGCGGGCCCGCTGAGCTGCTTCGACACCGTGTTCGATCGGTTCGAACCAGCAGCTCTGCAGGGCGAACAAGGTGCGCGCCTGCGAGGTGTCGGGCTCGTAGCCGTGTGCCTCGCCCAACGCCAGGAGCCGCCGCAACGCTCGATACCCGGCTGCATAATCGCCGCGCATCATGACGGCGGCGAACCCGATGTAGCAGGCCGGGCCCGGCAGGGTGCGGGCGGGGCCGTGCTCGATCCAAATCCGAAGCGCTTCCAGGCTCAGCCACGCGAGCATGGCGTGGTCGGGGACGAAGAAGGTTGCGTGCTGGACCGCGTTGATCAGACGGGTCGCGGCGAGCAGCGTCGGCTCGGTGATCTCCTGCCGACCCAGCTCGTCGGCGTCGTTGCCATGGGCGATCCACCGGTACAGGTACTCGAACTGGCGATCGAGCTCCATCGGGAGCCGGTCCGCAACTGGCACGGCGATGCCCAGCTCACGCAGCGACTCCAGGTCAAGCCCGATCGCCTCCGTATAGCGGTTGCGGTGGGTCAGGCTGCGCACCTGCACCACCGTCGCCGTTGCGCGCTCCAAGGGGCTGGTGCACAGCCGTTCGATCGTGCGGTACTCCTCGTCGGCCTCCTCCAGGCGTCCCAGGCTGTACAGCGCGGCGTGCCGGCCGGTGTGCATCTCGACCAGCGTGGCCGTCTCATCCGGGCCGACCAGCCGCAGCGCAGCGGTCAGCAACGCGTCGACAAGCACGTAGTCCCCGATGAGTGCCGCCTGGTCTGCGGCGCGTCGCAGCAGCCCCACCACCACGTGTCGCTCCACCGCATCGTCGACCGCGTCGACCAACGGCAGATACTGCTCCGCCGCGACCGCGAACAACTCCGGCACAGCCGCCAGCCGCCGCGCCATAGCCAGCCGCAGAGTGCACAGCCGCTCGGGGCCGACCCCACCCAGGATCACCTCGCGAATCCGGTCGTGGCGAAACCGCACCGCCTCGTGCACCCCGGGCTCCAGCACGAGCAGGCCCTCGTCGAGGGCGGGCGCCAACCGCTGTTCCATCACGCCCGCCGGTGTGGCGGTCGCGGCCTGCAGCAGGCCTAGTTCCGTTCGCCCGCCAAGACACGCCATCGCTTCCACCACCTGCCGGGACGGCGGCGGCATGGTGTCGAGACGCGCCGCCGGCGGCCCCGTGATCTCGGACTGGCCCAGGTGAGCACGCACGGACGCCGCATCCCAATGCCAACCGGCGGCTGTGGCCGTCAACACGCCGACGCGGCGCAGTGCGTTGAGCAACTCCACGGTCTCGTACGGATTGCCGGACGTATGCGGCTCGATTACCTCGGTCAGGCCCGCTGCCCCGGCTTCGTCCACATGCAGGATCTCGGTAACCATGGTGACCGTGCCGCCCACCGGAAGGTTGATCAACCGCACGTGCCGCACCCCGGGCTGTTCCCGCCATCGGGACAGCGGCGCCGTCAGCGGATGCGCCGCGTCCAGGTCGCCCTCGCGGTACGCGCCCACCAGCAACAGACCGTCGACTGGCTCCTCGCGCAGCAGCAGGTCGACCAAGCCCAGTGGCGCACGCCCTGCCCACTGCAGGTCGTCGACGAAGAAGACCACCGGGCGCTTCCGCGAGGCGACCGCCCGCAACAACTGCACCGACGCCCGCTGCGACCGCACCTGCGCGGTCAGCGGATCCCCCGGATCGGGCGGCACCGCCAGCAGCGCTGCGAATTCCGGGTTCACCGCGGTCACCAGACCGGCGTTCGGCCCGACTGCCTCCAAGATCCGCCCGCGTATCGTGGCCAACTCATCCTCCGGCTCGGCCAACAACAACCGACCCAACGCCCGAAACGCCTGATGCACGGCATTGAACTCGAGATCCCGCCGATACTGGTCGAACTTGCCCGCCACGAACCAGCCATCACTGCCCGTCACCACCGGCCGCAGCTCATCGACCAACGCCGTCTTCCCCACCCCCGGCACCCCGCCGACCAGCACCCCACAACACCGACCCGTCAGCGCATCCTCAAAGGCCGCCCGCAGTGCCGCCAACTCGTCGTCGCGGCCCACCAGCCGCGACGGCGGCAACAGCCGCAGCGGAACGTCGCACGCGCCGACCCGAAGCCCAACCGGCGCAGCACGTGTCGGCGCGTCCCGCAAGCGTTCCAGGTCGTAGACCACGCCCTCGGCCGTCTGGTAACGGTTGTCCGGCTCCTTCTCGAGCAGATGCATGATGATCTCGGACAACGGCGGGAACACGGCCGGGTTCGCCTCCGCCGGCGGCACCGGCACCCGAGCCATATGATCATGAGTCAACCGCAACGGGTCCCCACTGCCGAACGGCGGGGCACCCGTCGCCAGCTCATACAGCGTCGCACCCAGCGCGTACAGGTCGGCGCGCTGATCCACCGAACGGCCGGTCCGGCCGGTCTGCTCCGGCGCCAGATACTCCAACGTCCCCACGATCTCGGCGTGATGCGTGAACTCAGGACGAAGCTCGGCCAACGACGTCGCCAAGGCGAAATCAACCAGACACGGCTCACCATCGCGGGAGATCACGACGTTCGCCGGCGTGATATCCCGGTGCATCACACCTCGTCGATGCATCCCAGCCACCGCCCGGGCCAACCGCACCGCAAGCTCGACCAGGTCATCAACCGCCAGCGGCTTCGCCAGCCCGGCCAGGCTCTCACCACCGACGTCCGCCAACACGATCGGCCCCGGACACTGCGGCGCGTCCACCAGCCGAGCGACCCCCTCGACACCGCGCAGCCGTTCAAGAACCGCCAACTCATGCTGCACCCGCCGCCGAGAGTCCGGTCCCAGCGGTTCCTTACGCACTACAGTGTCTCCGGCAAAGGCCAGGCGTGTGACACGCGTGCGTTCGCTCTCGTGCACTACTTCGCCCCGACCGGGGGGACCCTGGCCCGGCGGCAGTCCGTCTTTCCCCATCCGACACCTCCGCGCACGGTCGGACCCATCCTTTACCCTACTTAGCAACAGTTCGACAGCGAAGGTCACCTCTCACACGAACGCGATGTGGTGCGAAGCCCGCCATCCGTAACGCCATGTCGTTGAGGTCCCTATCCTGTCGGCCCCTTGTCGCTCGTGCCGGGCGATCGGGCAATCGCGCTGTTCGTCGACGCTGCGCAGCCGGCGTTGCCGTCACCGTCGGGGCCTCACAGCATCGCCACGTGAACCATGGTCACTGCCCGGGACTGGCTGCACATCTGTTCGTCCGACCGGCCGGGGCTGCGTGGCCCGGTGAAGTCCCACCCACCGAGTTCGTCACGCCGAATCGGCCAGCCGTCCGGCGAGTAGCTCTTCGGAGCGTCTCCACAGTCCACGGGCGAGATCAGCGTCGAGAGCTTGCGGGTTTCGCGGCGGAACGGCCCTGCGCTTGTAGTAGTAGGAACCCGGCTCCCAGTCCGTTCCGGGGGTGCCTTCGGTGAGCCACACGATCTGGTCCGCGCCCTGGTCGGGCGTGGACAGCCGCATGAGGCGCGGCAGCAACGGCTTGGTGGCGAGGAAGCGGACGAGACGCATGATCGGGCTGGTGGTGTCGGAGGCGAAGTTCGTTACGACGTTGCCCGGATAGAAGGATGCTGCCGAGATGCCGCTGGCGTGGTACCGCCGGTGAAGCTCTGTCGTGAACAAGATGTTCTCCAGCTTCGCCGCACTGTATGCGCGCACCGGGTCGTAGTTGCGGTCGTGATCGAGGTCGTTCAGGTCGATCTCCTTGGCGAACCTCACCGTGCTGGAGGTCTGCAGCACCGACGCCCGTGATGCGGTGAGCGTGTCGAGGAGTCGCCGCGTGAGCAGGAATGGCGCGAGATGGTTGACCTGGAACGTCTTCTCGAAGCCATCCACGGTCTTGGTCCGGGCGCCGAACACTCCACCGGCGTTGTTGGCGAGCACGTCGATCCGCGGGTACGCGGCACGGAGTTGACTGGCGAGGTGCTCGACGTCGTCGAGACGGGTGAAGTCCGCGACATAGCTGTCGACGTTGAGCTCCCTGGCAACAGCGCGGGTCTTCTCGACCGAGCGGCCCACGACGACCACGGTGTGCCCGTTTCCGCGCAGCCGCCGGGCTGCGGCTGCGCCGATGCCGTCGCTTGCGCCAGTGATGACGACCACCTTGCTATCGCTCATCGCTTCTCCATCTCCGAGACACTGGATCTCATATGTGAGACACAGTACCACTTCTGCGTTGTAGTACCATACCGGCATGGATCCGAACCCGGCTGCACGCGGCGTACGGGCGCGAACTCGTCAGGCCATGCGCGCCGAAGTGGCTTCCGTCGTTCAGGACCTGGTCCTCGAGCGCGGCTACGAGGAGACGACGGTGGATGACATCTGCGCGGCCGCCGAGATCTCTCGCAGCACGTTCTTCCGGTACTTCCCCTCAAAGGAAGAGGCGCTCTTCGGTGAGTCGCTCGACGCCGGTGAGCGCCTGCGTGACGCGCTGGCCGCTCGACCACTCGGCGAAGCACCCTGGGTCGCCATGCGGCGCGCCCTCGATGCGCTGATCGAGCAGTACGAAGCCCACGACGAGCGCACCCGGCGTCTCACTCGCCTGATCGTGAACACGCCGTCATTGGCCGCCCGGCATCGGGACAAGAACGCCCGATGGCAGGAGCTCCTCCGGCCGGAGATCGCACGTCGCCTCGGAGCCGATCCAGCCGACGATGCCGACCCGCGCGCCAACGCGGTGATCGCCGCCGCCCTCGGGTGCGTCGAGGCAGCCCTGACCGCGTGGACCGCGAACACTCAGCCGCAATCACTCGCGATGATCCTGGACCGCGCTATGCAGGCCCCCACCCACCTGCGCTGAGGACGAGCGCGCGCATCAAGCCGTCAGCTGGGCGTGAGTCGGTGCCGTGGGGTCAGCACGCCCGCGCCGCCAGCCGGTCGAGTTCCTCCCGGATGAGCGTCAGCGCGCGGGCGAGGACGTCGTCGGGGGCGGTGAGCGCCACCCGGACGAAGCCGTCCGTGGCCGAGTACACCAGACCGGACGAGGTGACGATGCCCCGGTCGCGGAGGGCAGCGCAGACCTCGGCGCTGGTGTGTCCCGCTGGCCGGGCGTCCAGCCACAGGTAGAAGCCGCCCAGCGTCTCGACCGGGGTACCGGGGGCCCACGGTCCGAGGATCTGGACGGCAGTGCGGTACCTGGCGAGGTAGGTGGCGGAGAGCTGATCCGCCCGGCCCGGCAGCGAGCTGAGCGCCTCGATCGCGGTGAGCTGCGCCGTCACTGGGGCGCAGCCGGCGGTCGTACCGTGCAACGCGGCGGCGGCCGTGCGGAACCGCGGAGGGGAGATGAGCGCTCCGACCCGCAGCCCCGTCATCGAGTAGGTCTTCGAGAAGGTCCGGGCGGCGAAGGTGACGTCCACGCCGCCGTCGGCGAGGGGTGACGGGGCCCGCCCGCCGGCGAACACCACGGACTCGTACGCCTCGTCCGACAGCACGTACGCCCCGAACTCGCGCACCAGCGCGACCAGCGACCGCAATGCGGCCGCCGACGCCACGGCACCGGTCGGGTTCGACGGGGAGTTGACGGCAACGAGCCGGGCCCCGGCCCGCAGCCCGGACCGGATCCGCGCCAGGTCGAGGAAGCCGTCGCCGGACTCCCCCTGCGGGTAGGTGAGCACGCCGATGCCCAGCCGTTCGGCCAGCACCCGGTAGTTCGGCCACGCCGGGTCCGGCACCAGGACGCTGCCACCCGGCGCACAGGCCGCGGCGAGCGCGACCGCGACGGCACCCGTCCCACCGACGGTGATCACCACGTCCTCGACGTCTGGCCGGTACCCGGTGCCCGCCTCGACGTCGGCGGCGACGAGGTCCCGCAGCTCGGGCAGGCCGAGCTTCGGGGTGTACCCGGTCCGGCCGTCGCGCAGGCTGCGCACGGCCGCCTCGACGAGCACACCGGGCAGCGCCTGGTCCGGCTCTCCGATGCTCAGGTCGATCTCGTCCGCCCGCACCGGGCCCGCCATCATTCGCGTGACCGCGGCCGCCGCCGCGCCCGGGCCCGACGCCTCGGTATCGGTCGTCACACCTCACCCCTCGCTGTGCGTCGCCTGTATGTCGCCGGCGGGTGTCCGACCGCCCGTGCCGCCAATCCTAGAGAGTGCAACCTGTCACCAACATGTCGTTCTGCCGCCCGGGAAACCAACGGCGAATTGGTTCGTAATGTCGTCGTAAAGAAGCCGACGTGTCATTGGGCCCGGCGTTGAACGGCCGCCGCTGGAGACCTCCAGACAAGCCGACAATGGGCCCAATCCGCATCGAGACGGAGTTTCCATGCGCACACGTCGCTCGCATAAGCTGATCGTCGGGATCGTCGCTGTCCTCGCCGCCATGGCCGCCACCTCGTGTTCCACGGAATCGTCCGACGAGGCCAAGGCCGGCGGCGGCGCCGACCAGATCGTGGCCGCCGCCGACCCGTCGCTGCTTCCGTACAATTTCCTCGACACGGACGGCAAGACCTGGAAGGGCCTGAACGTCGATATCGCGGCGGCCCTCTCGGACAAGCTCGGGCGCCGGGTCGTCTTCCAGAGCGCCGGTTTCGACACCATCATCCCCGGACTTACATCCGGCCGCTTCGATGTCGCGCTGACCGGCATGTTCGACACGAAGGAACGGCAGAAGACCGTTGATTTTGTCGACTACCTCACAGCGAAGAACAATTTCCTGACGCGGACGGGATACCGCGACATCGAGTCGATGGACGACCTCTGCGGCATCGTGGTCGGGATCCCGGGCGGCGCACTGGAGGCCGACCTGCTCGCCAAGGCGTCTGACGCCTGCGTCAAGGGCGGCAAGAAGGCCATCGACGTCAAGGAGTTCGCCGACCTCGACGCCACCGTGCTCGCCCTGCTGTCGAGCCGGATCGACGTCACGCCGAACGACTCCGCGGCGAACGCTTACATCTCGTCCCGGAACACCGGCAAGGTGAAGGTCTCCGGCGGGTACCTCAACGAGGGCTACTTCGCGGTCGCGTTCCCGAAGAGCAGCGCGCTCACCGCCGAGTTCGAGACCGCCTTCAAGGCCATCATCGCCGACGGTACGTACGGCAAGATCCTCACCGACTGGGGCATCGCGGACCGCGCCGTCCCCGCGCCCATCATCAACGGGTCGCCGTTCTGATGACGGCCACCTCCGTACGACCGGTCCGGGACGACGGTGACGTCGTCGTCCCCCGCCGGCGCCCGTGGCGCTGGGTCGGGTCGGTGGCCGCGGCGCTCGTGGTCGGGTCGGTGGCGGTCTCGTTCCTCACGAACCCGAACTACCGCTGGGACGTCGTCGCCGGGTACCTGTTCGACCCGCGCATCCTCGACGGCCTGTTCACGACGCTGAGGCTCACCGTGGTGAGCATGCTCATCGCCGCGGCGCTCGGTCTCCTGCTCGCGGTGATGCGGCTCTCCGACAGCCGGCTGATCCGCGGTGCGGCCGGCGTCTACGTGTGGCTGTTCCGCGGTACGCCGGTCCTGGTCCAGCTGATCCTCTGGTACAACCTGGCGATCCTCGTGCCGACGGTGGGCTTCGGGATTCCGTTCGGCGGCCCCACCCTGTGGTCCGCCGACACGAACGCGCTGATCACGCCATGGACGGCGGCGATCCTGGGCCTGGCGCTGAACGAGGCCGCCTACCTGGGCGAGATCATCCGCTCCGGGATCATCTCGGTCGACAGGGGCCAGTCGGAGGCGGCGAACGCGCTGGGGCTCGGCCGGGTCGACACGTTCCGCCGGATCGTGCTGCCGCAGGCGCTGCGGGTCATCGTGCCGCCCGCGTCGAACGAGGCGATCGGGCTGCTCAAGTACTCGTCGGTGGTGAGCGTCATCGCACTGCCCGATCTGCTCTACTCCGGCCAGCTGATCTACGCCCGCACCTACGAGACCATCCCCGTCCTGATCGTCGTCTGCATCTGGTACCTCGTGATCGTCTCCCTGCTGACCGCGCTGGAGTCGCGGCTGGAGCGCAGGCTCGGCGCGGGATTCCGCAGCACGGTCGGCGACGAGGGCCCCCGCAACGGAAGGTGGGCCCGATGGCTGCGACCCAACCGCTAGTCCAGCTGCGCGGGATCAGGAAACGGTTCGGGTCCCACGAGGTGTTGCACGGCGTCGACCTCGACGTGCACGCCGGCGAGGTGCTCTGCCTGATCGGCGCGTCGGGGAGCGGCAAGTCCACGCTGCTGCGCTGCATCAACCACCTGGAGCGGCCGAACGCCGGCCGGGTCCTCGTCGGCGGCGAGCTGATCGGGTACGCCGAGCGCGACGGCCGCCTCCACGAGCTGCCGGAGCGGCGGATCCGTGCCCAGCGGGCCGGGATCGGCATGGTGTTCCAGCACTTCAACCTCTTCCCGCACATGACGGTGCTGGAGAACGTCATCGAGGCGCCGATGCGGGTGCGCGGCTACTCCCGCAGTACCGCGGTGGCGACCGCGCTCGACCTGCTCGGCCGGGTCGGCATGGCGGCGAAGGTGGACGCCTACCCGCGGCACCTGTCCGGGGGGCAGCAGCAGCGGGCGGCGATCGCCCGGGGCCTGGCCATGCGGCCTCAGCTGATGCTCTTCGACGAGCCGACCTCCGCGCTCGACCCGGAGCTGGTCGGCGAGGTGCTCGACGTCATGCGGGACCTGGCCGCCCAGGGCATGACGATGATCGTGGTGACCCACGAGATGGGGTTCGCCCGGGAGGTCGCCTCGCAGGTCGCGTTCATGACCGACGGCCGGATCGTCGAGCAGGGAACGCCCGGCGCCGTCCTCGGCAACCCGACGCACGAGCGCACCCGGTCGTTCCTGTCGAAGGTGCTGTGAGCCGCGATGTCCGCCACCAACCTCCAGCCCGGCCTCGGCAAGGTGCTCCGGCCACGCGACCTCGCGTTGCTGAGCCCGGCCGTGCTCTGCGCCGAGCCGGGCTCGCCGGCCGCCCAGCTCGTCACCCGGATCGGGCGGGCTCCCTGGCCGACGGTCGTGCACGAGCAGGTCACGGGCGCGGTCCACGCGGCCTCCGTCCGCGACACGAAGTTGGTCCTCGTCGGAGGGAACTCCTTCGCCTGGGTACGCCAGGCGGTACGGCAGCTGCGGCCGGTGGGTTCGTTCCCGATCGCGCTGCTCGCCACCGACGTGAGCGCCGACCAGGTGCTTGCCCTGCTCGACGCCGGCGCCAACCTGGTCATCGAACGGAACGCCACCGGCCGCGAGGTCGCCGCCAGGTTGATCGCCCTCTGCCGAGGCTCGTCGGGGGACGACATCCTGCTGGTGCGCTGGCTGCAGGCCGGTCAGCTGCGACTGGACCTGCGGGCCCGCCGTTGCCTGCTGGACCAGGAGGTGATCGCGCTCAGCCACAACGAGTTCGACCTGCTCGCGTTCCTCATGGCCCGGTCGCAGCAGGTCGTACCGCAGCACGAGATCGTGCAGCGCGTCTGGGGCTGGCGCCACGGCGACGGCATGAACACCCTGCGGATCCACGTCGGCCGGCTGCGCAGGAAGCTCGGGGACACCCCGGCGCAGCCACGCTGGATCGGGTCCGTGCGCGGGATCGGCTACCAGTTCCTGCATCCCGTTGCCGAGCTCGGCGACGACCGCAGCGACGACCGGATACGGCAGGCGGTCACGGTCCTCAACGCCCAGGCCGACGCACTCAACGCGCTCGTCGACACGCTGCTCGCCGCGCGGGACGAGGCGTCGGTGGCGGAGACGGTGGTGCAATGGGCGATCACCCGGGGATTCGGCGACGCGGCGACCGTGTTCCGTCTCGACACCGACATCGCCGGTCGGAGCATGTCCCGACTGGTCGCCTCGGCCGGCATGTCGGCCCGCTGGCGGCAGTCCATCGCCACCGGACACCCGGTGAGCGCCGACTTCATGGGCTCGCAGGTCTACCGCAGCGGCGAGACCGTCCAACTGCACGACATGAGCCAGCTCGCCCGGCGGTTCCCGGTGACCGCCCGGATGTCCTCGGCCGAGGACCTGCACGCCTGCCTGCTGTTTCCGCTCCACGTCGACGGCCGGATCTGGGGCGACCTGGCCTTCGTCAGCCGCACCGCCCGGGCGTTCACCCCCGCCCGCACCGCCTACCTGCGCACGGTCGCCGGGGTCGTGTCGCTGGCGTTCGGGGCGGCCCGCACCTCGTCCCCCACCGCCGGGCCGGCCCCCGATGCGTGAGTTCACCGACCGCGACGTGGACGTCCGGATCGACCTCGCGACGCTCGTCGACGAGGTGTCCCGCTGCCTGGCCGATCTGGGCCGCGGCGCCGCCACGCAGGCCCCGAAGCAGCTGCTACCGCTGAACTCTGGCGGCTTCTTCCTCTCGCTGGCGGGCGTCGTGCCCCGGCTCGGCCTGGGCGTCGCGAAATGGGCCTCGTACGTGCCGGGGACAGCGGGCAAGCCGGGCCGCTCCACCTCGACGGTCATCGGCAGTGACGCGACCACGGGCACACCGCTGGCGACCGTCACCGGCATGCGGGCCACCCAGGTCCGTACCGCAGCGGCCGCCGTGGCCGTGGCACGTGCCGTTCGCGCCGACCGGCCACCGCGGCGGGTCGCGCTGATCGGCTTCGGCCCGACGAACCGGGCCGTGCTGGACGCCGTGCTGGCCGTCGCCGGCACGGTCACCGAGGTCCGGGTGGTGGTGCGCACCGAGCACTCGGCCGCTGCCGCACGGCAGGCGGCCGGCGCGCGCGGTCTTGACGTCCTCTCGGTCGGCACCGACCCGGCCGCCGTCGCCGGGGTCGACCTCGCCTTCTCCGCCACCGGCGCCACGGGTCCGGTGGCCACGCTGGAAGACCTGGCGCCCGACGGTGTCGCCGTCTGCCTCGACGGCGCCGGCACCTGGCGGCGTAGCCCGTCGACCCCGGTGCTCGACGACCATGTGACGCACGGTCACGTCCCCGCGGTACCGCGCCTGGTGGCCGGCGTCGAGCCGGTTCCGGACGGCCGGGTGCTGCTGGACCTCGCCGGGTCCGCGGTCACCGACGTCGCGCTGGTCGCGCAACTGCTGCGGCAGGCCGTTCGATGAGCCGGACCGGTGGCCTCGTGTCGGCGCTGGCCGCCGCCGGCGCGTTCTCCAGCTTCCCGAGCCCCTACTACCACCGGATGGCGGACGCGACCGGCTCGCGATGGACGACGGTCGGGCTCTTCGTCGTCCACGGGGTCGCGTCGTTCGCCGCGATGAGCGCGCTGGCCCGGCTGCGACCGGCCCGCAGCGTCCGACCCGGGTCGGTGCGGCTCCTGCGCGGCCTGCTGCTGCTCGACGCGGCCGGCGGGCTCCTGCTGGTGGCCGCGCCCGCGCCGGCCGGGGTGCCGTGGCTGCTGGCCGGGCGGGCGGTGACCGGCGCCGCCCTCGGCGCCCTGACGCCGGTAGCAACGGCCGGGCTGAGCAGCCGCCGGCACGGCACCGCCCTTGCCACCGCCGCGATTATTGGCGGCGTCGGCCTGGGCGCCCTGCTGGCCGGCGGGATGGCGGCCGGTGGGCTGAGCCGGGCGGCAGTGTTCGGTGTCGGCCTAATCGGCCTACTCGGCGTGGCCGCCCTGGTGCGCACCGGGTCCGGGGCCGGCGACACGGCCGGCGCGCCGGCCCGTGGTACCGGCACCGGCACGGTGGCGGACGGGACCGGGCCGAGGGCGGTTGTCCTGCGATGTGCCCTGCTGGCCTTTGCCGCGAACGGCGTGCTCGGGCTGTTCACGTCGATCCTTCCGGGTCTGGTCGCGGACCGCGCCGGCGGCGCTGAACTGGTCGCCGGGGCGACCGCCGGCCTGGTCATGCTGGCCGCGGGTGCAGCCCGCCTGGCGCTGCTGCGGGTGCCCGCCAACCGGACCGGCCCGGGCGCGGTAGCCGCAGCGGTAACCGGAGCGGCCCTCTTCGCCGCTGGGCTCGGCGCGGGTACCGTGCCGGCCTCCATGGCCGGTGGTGTCCTGCTGGGGGCCGCCGCCGGGGTCGGCTACGACGCCGCCCTGCGGATCACCGCCCGACTCACCGACGGCGTCGGCCCGCTCGCACAGGTCCAGCGCGGCGGTCAGCTCGGCCTGGTCCTGCCCGTCGTCGCCTACCCGTTGCTGGTGCCGCCGTAGACCGCCGGCCGCCCCGCCCGCCAACCAACGACCACAGAGGAATCCACCCATGCGAGTGAGCTTCGACATCGGCGGCACCTTCACCGATCTGGTGCTGCTGGACGAGAAGTCCGGCCGGGCCTGGCTGGGCAAGTGCCTGACCACGTACGACGACTTCAGCCGCGCCATCGAACAGGGCATCCATCAGGTGCTCGACGCCGGTCGGGCGGCCCCCTCCGACATCGACCGCCCGGTCGCGGGGGCGACGACGCTGGTGACCAACGCGCTGATCGAGCGCCGGGGCGCGGACACCGCGCTGATCACCACGCGGGGCTTCAGCGACATCCTCGACATCGGCCGCGAGTGGCGCTACGACCTGTACGACCAGCGCCTGCAGTTGCCGGATCCGCTGGTACCGGTGGGCAACCGGTTCGAGGTGACCGAGCGGCTGTTCGCCGACGGCACCGTGCACGTGCCGCTCGACCCCGACGAGGTCGCCCGGATCGCGCACCGCCTCGGCGAACTGGGCGTCGAGTCGGTGGCGGTGTGCCTGCTGCACTCGTACGCCAGCCCGCTGCACGAGGAGGCGGTCGCGAAGGTCCTCGCCGAGCACCTGCCGGGTGTGCCGGTGACGCTCTCCGGGCACCTGGTACCGGTCATCCGCGAGTACGAGCGGACGGTGACCACCCTCGCGAACGCCTACGTGCGCCCCGTCGCCGGGGAGCACTTCCAGGACATCGAGCGGGCCGTCGGCCGGGTCGGCATTGACCAGCCGCTCGTGCTCATGCAGTCCAACGGCGGCGTCATCGCCACCCCGACGGCGCGCGAGTACCCGCTGCGCCTGCTGGAGTCGGGCCCGGCGGCAGGCGCCATCGGCGCCGCGCACGTGGGGCGGCGACTGGGCCTGGACCGGCTCATCGCCTTCGACATGGGCGGCACCACCGCCAAGATCTGCATCATCGAGAACGGCGAGCCGACCGTCCACAACGGATTCGAGGTCGGCCGGGTGCACCGGCTCAAGCCCGGCAGCGGCCTACCGGTGACGATGCCGGTGGTCGACATGCTCGAGATCGGTGCCGGCGGCGGCTCGATCGCGTCGCTGGACGCCCTCGGCCTGCTGAAGGTGGGGCCGCACAGCGCCGGTTCGCGGCCCGGCCCGGCCGGCTACGGCCTCGGCGGCGACGTCCCGACCGTCACCGACGCCGACATCGTGCTCGGCTACCTGGACCCCGAGTACTTCCTCGGCGGGCGGATGCCGCTCGACGTGGAAGCTTCACGCCGGGCCATGGTCACGCACCTGGGCGCCGCGTTCGGCGACGACCCGATGGCCGCCGCGGCCGGTGTGGTCCGCGTCGTCGACGAGCACATGGCCCTTGCCATGCAGGTACACGCGACCGAGCGAGGGCACGACCCCCGCACGTTCACGATGCTCGCGTTCGGCGGTGCCGCACCGGTGCACGCCGCCCGGGTGGCCCGCACGCTCGGACTGCGCCGGGTCGTCATCCCCAGCGCGGCAGGGGTGCTGTCCGCCATCGGCCTGCTCGTCGCCCCGCCGATGGTCGAGGCGTCCCGGACCCGCCGGACCGAGCTGGCGAACTGGTCCGACGAGCTGGCGGCGGAGATCTACGACGCGCTGGTCACGCAGGCCGTGTCCGAGCTCGCCGAACCGGTCGACCGGGTGGAGTACTTCGTCGACATGCGCTACGTCGGGCAGGGCTTCGAGATCGAGGTACGGGTCGACGCCGGGGACGGCCCGCAACGGTACCTGGAACGGTTCGCCGCCGAGTACGAGCGGATCTACGCGGTGCGCCACGAGTACCCGCGGGCCGAGGTGGTGACCTGGCGGGTGCGGGTCTACGGGCGGTTCAACCGGCCTGAGGTGATCCGCACGGTGCCACCGTCCGACGGCGCCGCCGGTGTGCCGAAGACCCGTGAGGTCTGGTTCCCGGAGACCGGCCCGACCCTGGCCCCGGTACTGCGGATGCTGGCCCAGCCGCCCGGTGTGACCATCGACGGCCCGGCGATCCTCCAGCTCCCGGAGAGCACAGCGGTGATCGGCCCGGGTGACCGCGCGGAGGTCGATGAGGACGGCAACCTGCACGTCCTCATCGACCTGCCGTCGGCCGGCTCGTCCGGGGTGGTGGCATGAGCCTCGATCGGGCCCGCGACTGGCTGGTGCGGGCAGGTCTGCCGGCGGGCGATCCGGCCGAAGCACCGACCAGCACCGGCAGGTTCGCCGACGGTGGCTGGTACAAGTGGGAGGTCGCCGGCGCCCTCGATGCGGCGTCGGTCGTCCAGCTCACCGAACGGCTGGCGCCTCACGGGGTGCGGCTGCACCAGGCGACGAACACCGTCGGCACCATGCGGTACCTGGACCGGCAGCTCACCGACCTGGTACAGGTCTGCCGGGAGCTGGATGTCCAGCTGCGCATGGCGGTCGGCCCCCGAGGATTGTTCGACATCGGCGGCCAGAAGCTGGCCACGGGCGTAGTCGCCGCGGCGAGCGCGTACCGGCTGCGCGGGACCGATCAGCTCGCCCAGGCGGTCGACGACGTTGCGCACGCAGTCGACCTCGGCGTGCGTGGGTTCCTCGTCTTCGACGAGGGGCTGCTGAGCGTGCTGGCCCGGTTGCGGGCCGACGGCGTGCTCCCGGCGGAGCTACGGCTCAAGGCGTCGTCGAACATGGGTGCGGCCAACCCCGCCCACGCCCGGTTGCTGGCCGAGGCCGGCGCCGACTCGGTCAACCTGCAACGCGACCTTGACGTGCGGATGATCGCCGCGGTCCGCTGCGCCACGCCGGTCGCGCTCGACCTGCACACCGACAACCCGCGCGGCGCCGGCGGGTTCGTGCGCGGCTACGACGTCCCGGAGATCGTGCGGGTCGCCGCGCCCGTCTACCTGAAGTCCGGCAACGCCGCACAGGACTTCTCCGACGAGGCACCGTCCGAGCGGCAGATCGCAGCGATCGTCCACCAGATCCTCCTCGACGACCAACTGCTGCGGCGGCTGTTCGCCGAGGCCGTCCCGTCCGACCGACCCGAGTTCTAGGAGCGCCGATGACCACCTGGGACGCCGCCACGCTGCAGATCGTGTGGCAACGACTGATCTCGGTCGCCGACGAGATGGCCGCCGTGCTGCTCCGTACCGCCTTCAGTTCCGTGGTACGCGAGTCCAACGACCTGGCCTGCGCGGTGCTCACCGCCGACGGCGCCCTGCTGGTCGAGTACGGCCGGTCGGTGCCGGTCTTCACCGGCACCGTCGCGGGCACCGTCCGGGCCATGCTCGAGCACATCGGCGTGGAGAACCTGCAACCGGGGGACGTGATCGCGACCAACGACCCCTGGTACGGCAACACCCATCTGCCGGACCTGACCGCGGCCGCCCCGGTGTTCCGGGACGGGCGAATCGTGGCCTACGTCGCGAGCATCTGCCACCTCTCCGACATCGGCGGGGCGTCGGAGGGCGCGTTCGCCCAGGACGTCTACGAAGAGGGGTTCTGCCTGCCGCCGGTCAAGCTCGTCGCGGCCGGCGTGCCGAACACCCTGGTCCGCCAGATCCTGGCCCGCAACGTCCGGGTCCCGGACCAGGTGCTCGGCGACGTCGACGCGCTCGTCGCCGCGAACGCCCTGGGTGCGCGCCGGCTCCGGCAGATGCTCGACAACGACCCGACGCTGGATCTGCGGGAGGCCGCCGAGAACATCTGCGGTGCGACGGAGCGGGCGGTGCGCGCGTCGATCCGGCGGATCCCGGACGGCCGGTACAGCGCCGACATCGACCTCGACGGCTTCGAGGAGCCGAAGAAGATCGTGGTGACCGTCGAGGTGGCCGGCGACGAGATGGTCATCGACTATGCGGGCACCTCGGCGCAGAGCCGCTACGGCATCAACTCCGCATCCCCGACGTACGGGTACACCCGGTACGGCCTGGCCTGCCTACTCGCCCCGGACGTGCCGAACAACGAAGGCGCCCAGCGGCCGATCACCATCCGGGTGCCGGAGGGTTCGCTGCTCCAGCCGACGAAGGGGGCGGCGGTGAGCGCGAACTTCCCGGCCCACGCGATCCCGGCCGTGCTGTCCCGCGCCCTGCTCGGCCCGTTGCCGACCCGGGTGGCCGCTGCGGCCGGCACACCGTTCTGGGTGGTCGGCATCCGGGGTCAGGCGCAGGATGGCCCGTTCGCATCGCTGCTGTGCTTCAACGGCGGGCAGGGCGCCTCGGAGGGCCAGGATGGCCACCCCACGTTGAGCACGCCGAGCAACGTGTCGAACACCCCGGTCGAGGTCATCGAGAGCCAGGTCCCGGTGCTGGTGGAGAGCAAGCGCATTGTGCGGGGCTCCGGCGGCGACGGCCGGTGGCGCGGCGGCGAGGGTCAGGAAGTGACGATCCGGTCGATCCACTCCGAACCGCTGGACGTCATCTTCCTGACCGAGCGCATCGAACACGCCGCACCCGGGCTCGCCGGCGGCCAGGACGGCCGGACCGGACTGCTCCAGATCGACGGCGTCGACGTCGCCGACCCCAAGGGCCGTACCGCCCTGCACCCCGACTCCCGCATCCTGCTGCGCACCCCCGGTGGCGGCGGATACGGCGCGGCCTGAATCCCTGAACACACGGAGGAACGAACCGATGACCAGCATTATGGCCGCGTGGGCGACCCCCGGCACGACCATCATCGAGCCGAAAGGACGCCTGGCGCTGAAACTCCGCACCGGGCAACGCCTGACCGTGACAGACATCAAGGGTCAGCAGGTCATGGACTTCATCGCCGCCATGGTCGACGACCCGGACGAGCGACTGTCGGCCATGTTCACCCGGGTGAGCTCGGGCAAGTGGGACCTGAAGCAGGGGTACACCATCTACAGCGACAAATGTAACCCGATGCTGCGGGTCGTCCACGACGACAACGGCATCCACAACATGACCGGCGGCTACTGCACCAAGTACTCGAACGCCATCCGGTACGGCGTAGAGGAAACCTGGGGCTGCCTGGACAACCTCGAGGGCGACTGGGAGGAGCTCGGCCTCGACATCACAAAGATCAACCCGGACCAGTGCATCTCGCTCTTCATGAACATCATCCACCATCCGGACGGACGCATGGAGATCGTCGAGCCAACCACCCGGCCCGGGGACCGGATCGTCCTGGAGGCACTGGCGGACCTCTACGTCGGACTGTCGAACTGCCCGGAGGAGCACAACCCGTGCAACGCCTACCACGTCACGGAGATGGGCGTCGCCGTCGAGTGACCGGTGCAATCACCCGCCGAAGCGGTGTACCTCGTCAAGCGTTTCGTTCCCGTTCGCCACAGGGAAAACTCGCACGCGGACACGGCGTCACCGCCGAGTGGTCACTCGTCAAGCGGCCCCGGCGCCGGCGACCGGCCCGCACGCCGGGCAACGGTGCCAGGGCACCCCGCCGAGATGCTCCTCCCGCCAGCCACGCGTGGCGGCGACGGCCAGCACGGTGGCGGGATCGCCCGTCGGCCACGGCGGCCGGAAGACGGCGCCGCAGCGGTCGCACGACAGGTACGGTCCCGGCGACGACGTGTCGCGGCTCGCGGTCAGTAGCATCGCGTGACCTCCCTTCACCCGCAGCCTAAGGGGGGATCACCGCCGATCGTCAAGATCAACGGACGCATTGGCGGAGCTTTCACAGAACCGTCATATTGTTGTACCAATACAACAACCGCCCTGGTGAACAGTGGTTCCACAGCATCGGGGCATACCCCGATGTTCTGGGACGACAGACGGCAAGCAGCAGCGGCGAGATCCTGCCCGCCAACGAGCGCCGCGTCCGGCTGCAGCGCTCACCCCGCCGGCCCGCCGCGGCGCCAGCCGGGAGCAGAACCCCGACGCCTCGGTCGTGGCCGAGGTCAGCACCACCGCCACCGCCAGTGCCACAGCTGAATGCTGACCGCCGAAAGCCTTGACCGAATTTCATGCTAATGATTATGTTCATCGTATGGTCGAGAATTCCCTGGCGGATCGCATCTGGCGCATCGAGGACCGGTTCGCGATCCAGGATCTGGCTGTGCTCTACGGCTTCGTGATGGACGAGCGGGACCTGGCCGGCGTCCGCCGCCTCTTCGCCGCCGACGCCACGCTCCGCTCCGCCGACGGCGTCTTCGCCGCGAACGGCATCGATGAGATTGTCGACACCTACGCCGGCCGGTTCGCCGCGCTCGGCCCGACCAACCACTTCACCCACGGGCACGTCGTGCGCTTCGACGACGCCGACCGCGACCGGGCGACCGGCCTGCTCGCCTCGCACGCCGAAGTGGTGCGCGACGACACGCCGATGCTCGTCGCCCTGCGGTACCAGGACGTCTATCGGCGCACCTCCGTGGGCTGGCAGTTCCAGGACCGCCTGATGTCATACATGTACTACCTGCCGGTGCAGGAGTACGCCGACGGGCTGGGCGACCCGCTGCGCGTGCGCGCCTACGGCGACCACCGTCAGGCCGACTGGCCCGAGTCGCTCACGGACAAGCCGGACCTGGGCTGGCTCACCAGCCTGCTCGCGTGAGCGTGCGGTACCTGCGCTGGCTGAGCGCGTTGCGCTGGGCGCCGTACCGGCGGGTCTGGTCGGTCTGGATGCTGCAGCAGTCTGGCTACTGGTTCTCGTCGATCGCCTTCCAGTGGCTCGTGGCCCGCGCCACGGACAGCGACGCGCTCACGCTCAGCGTGCTGTACTTCTGCCTGCTGCTGCCGATGCTGCTCGTCTCGTTGCCGGCGGGGGTGCTCGCCGACACGCATGACCGGCGGCGGATCGTGTTGGTGGCGCAGTCGGCGATCCTCCTTGTCAGCACCACGACCGCGACGCTGGTCCTGCTCGGCCTGGCGCCTGTGCCGGTGCTGATGGCGTGCGCGTTCGCGGTCGGCACCGCGCACTCCCTGGCGCAGCCGTCCACCCAGGCGCTGGTCGCCAACGCCGTGCCCGTCGACGACCTGGGCAGCGCCGTGGTCCTGCAGTCAATCGCGATGAACCTCGCCCGCATCGGCGGCCCTGCGCTGGCCGGGGTGCTCATCCTCTACCGCGGCGCCGTCGAGTCCCTGGCCGCGTACGGCGTGATCGGGCTGGTCGCACTCGTCATCATGCGGTTCGTCCGCCCGGTCGCGACACGGCCGCCCGCCGCGCCACGGCAGCGGCTCGCGGCCCGGATCGGATCCGGGCTGCGCCACGCCCGGAGCCGCCCGCCGGCCTGGACCGCGCTCGCCATCGTGGCCGTCACGGCGACCTTCGCCATCGCCTACGTCGCCCAACTGCCCACGGTCGCCGGGCTCGTCTCCGACGACCCGGGCCTGTTCCTCGTGCTCACCAGCGTGACCGGGGTCGGCTCGCTGGTCGGTGTCCTCGTCGTCGCGCTGCGCCCGTCGAGCGGGCCGAGCGTGACCCCGCCGGCGGCCCTGCTCGCCGCGCTGGGCGCCGTCGTCGTCGGCCTCGGCGTCAACCGGCTGCTGTGGCTGGAGTACCTGCTCGTCGCGGTCGGCGGCGCCCTGCAGTTCGCCATCATGACCCAGTGCAACAGCGTCATCCAGCAGGTCGTCGACGACGACCACCGGGGCCGGGTGATGAGCCTCTACACGATGTGCTGGGGCGGCCTGCTCCCGGTCGGCGGCCTGGTGCTCGGCGTGTCCTGGCACTTCCTAGGGCCGCTGGTGGCGCTGGCCTGCAACGGGGTGATCGCGCTCGCATTCGCCGGCTGGGTGCTGCGCCCGGGCGCGGCGCGCACCCGGGCCGCGGCCGCGCAACCGGCACTCATCGAAACTGCCTGACCGCCCCGGCGACGGCCGCGCAACCGGCACTCATCGAGACGGCGTGACGGCCTCCGCCGCGGACCAGGGTGCACCGTCGACCAGGAGCCTGCGGTAGGGCATCAGTTCCTTGAGCGCGCCGAAGCCGACCACCGCCGACAGTTCGTCGCCGTGCCCGGCGACCGCAACGAACCGCGGCTCGTCCGGACCTCCGAAGACGTAGCGGACCTCGTCGCCGGGCCGGACCCGGCCGAAGATCTGCAGCCGCGCGCCGAGCTGGTCCGACCAGACGTACGGGACGGCGTCGTACTCGGTCGGCCGGCCGCACAGGTTGGCCGCGACGACCGGGCCGTGCTCGGCGGCGTTCGTCCAGTGCTCGACGCGGATCGGCACGCCGTAGCGCGGATGGTGCCAGCGCGCCACGTCACCGGCGGCGTAGACGTCGTCCGCACCGGCCACGGCCAGCCGGGAGGTGCACAGCACCCCGTCGGAGACGTCCAGGCCCGAGCCGCGCAGCCAGGCGGTCTCCGGCGCTGTGCCGACGCCGACGACGACCAGGTCCGCAGCGACGGCGGTGCCGTCGCTCAGCAGCACCTGCTCGACCCGACCGGTGCCCGCGACGCCGGTCACGCCGGCACCCAGGAGGACCCGCACGCCCGCGGCGGCGTGGCGGCGGGTGAACGCCGGCGCCAGCACCGGGCCGAGGCCGCGTAGCAGCATCGCCGGCAACTGCTCGACGACAGTGACCGGGCAGCCGAGCGAGCGGGCGGTCCAGGCGATCTCCGCGCCGATGAACCCGCCGCCGACCACCACCGTGCGGGCACCGGCGGCGAGCGCAGCGCGGATCGCCGCCGCGTCCTCGGCGGTGCGCAGGGTGTGCACGCCGGGCAGGGGCGCGACCCCGGGCATCGTCCGCGGCACGGACCCGGTGGCGACGACGAGCGCGTCGTAGTGCACCGCACGACCGTCGTCCAGCTGCACGGCGTGCCCAGTGGCGTCGAGCGATACGGCCCGCCGACCGAGCACCAGCTCGACGTCGAGCTCACCGAGCTGCGCCGTGGTCAGGACCGGCTTTGGCGAGGCATCGGGCGAGGCGTCGGGCGCGGTCAGGAACGCCTTGGACAGCGGCGGCCGGTCGCAGGCAACGTCCGTGGCGGCATCGACGAGCATGATGCGTGCGTCCGAGCCTTCCCGGCGCAGCGCCTGGGCCGTGCGAGTGCCGGCGAGCGACGCGCCGACGATGACGATGCGGGGCGACAAGGCGGCTCAGTCGACCCGTACCGTGCGCTCGACGGTGATCGCGCGCTCCGGGCAGCTGTCGGCGCCGAGCTGTGCGGCAGCTTCGAGGTGCGGCGGCACCGGGTCGACGACGACGATCGAGTGCCCGTCCTCCGGGTCCAGCTCGAACACGTCGGGCGCGCTCATGTGACAGACGCCGTGGCCCTGGCAGACGTTGAGATCGACGTGGGCTCGCATGACCGACTCCTTTTCCTTGGCGGTGTACCTCATAATGGCGCCCGTTCGACGAGGGTCGCGTTGGCCATGCCGCCACCCTCGCACATGACCTGCAGGCCGTAGCGGATGCCGCTGCGGCGCATGTGATGCACCATCGTGGTCATCAGCCGTGCGCCGGTGGCACCGAGCGGGTGCCCGAGCGCGATGGCGCCGCCGAGCGGGTTCGTGCGGGCGGGATCGGCACCGGTCTCCGCCTGCCAGGCGAGCACGACCGGCGCGAACGCCTCGTTGACCTCGAACACGCCGATGTCCCGCATCGCCAGCCCGGACCGGGACAGCGCCGCGGCTGTGGCCGGTATGGGCCCGGCGAGCATCATGACCGGGTCGCTGCCGACCACGCACATCGTGTGCACGCGCGCGATCGGGGTGAGGCCGTGCCTGCGGACCGCGGCGTCGGAGGCGACCAGCAGCGCGGCCGCGCCGTCGGAGATCTGGCTGGCGACCCCGGCGGTGAGCACGCCGCCGTCGCTGAGCGCCGGCAGCGCCGCCAGCTTCGCGGCGGAGGTGTCCGGACGCGGCCCTTCGTCGCGCGAGACCGGCCCGACCGGGGCGATCTCCTCGTCGAACAGGCCGGCGGCGGCCACCGCGCGCTGGTGCGACGCGAGCGCGAACTCCTCCAGCCGCGCCCGGGACAGGCCCCAGTTGCGGGCGATCAGCTCGGCACCCCGGAACTGGCTGATCTCCTGGTCGCCGTACCGGGCGGACCACCCGGTGCTGCCCTCGCGCGGATGGCCGAGCCCGGCGGCGGCGCCGGCCCGCGTGGCCGAGCCGAGCGGCACCCGGCTCATCGCCTCGACCCCGCCCGCGATCACCAGGTCCTGCACGCCGGACAGCACGGCCTGCGCGGCGAAGTGCAGTGCCTGCTGCGACGAGCCGCACTGCCGGTCCAGCGTGGTGCCGGGCACCGACTCGGGCAGTCCCGCGGCGAGCACGGCGTTGCGGGCGATGTTCGACGCCTGCGCGCCGACCTGACCGACGCAGCCGAGGATGACGTCGTCGACCGCTGCGCCGTCGACACCGGCCCGCGCGAGCAAGGCCCGGATCACGTGCGCGGCAAGGTCCGTCGGGTGGACGGCGGACAGCCCGCCGTTGCGTTTGCCGACCGGCGTGCGGACGGCCGCGACGATGAATGCGCTCATTGCAACCCCAGCAACCGGGCGAGGTTGTCGCCAAGGATGCCGCGCTCGGCCTCGGGTGGCAGGCCGAGCGCCTTGACCGCGGCGATCTCGGTGCCGGGGTCGGTCATCGGCCAGTCCGAACCGAACACCACCCGGTCGGCCCCGTGCCGCTCGATCAGGGCACGCACCGCGTCCCGGTCGAGGTCACCGGTGGTGGGCGGCCACGACGTCTCCAGGAAGACCCGCGAGCCGACGACGGAGCGCTCGGCCTCGGCGAGCCGATGGTAGCCACCGAAATGGCAGGCGATCACGGCCAGCCCCGGCACCGCGTCGGCGAGCGCACGCAGGTGGTGCGGGGCGCCGCGCTCGTTGGCAGCGGCGTCGCCACCCGCGCCGGCGTGGGTGATGACAACGATGCCGGCCTCGGCGAGCGCCCGCGCGAGGTCGACCACGCGCGGGTCGCCCAGCGAGACGTCCTGGAAGAGCGGGTGCAGCTTGACCCCCGGGATGCCGTTGTCGCGCAGGTGCCGCAGGTTGTCCTCGACGGACAGTCCCGGGTGGACGGTGCCGAACGGCACGAACCGGGTGCGATCCACCGAGCCGATGAACTCGTTGGTGCGGGCGACGTGCTGCGGCACGTTGGCGATGCCGAGGGTGAGGGCCCGGTCGATGCCGGCTTCGTCCATGGTGCGGCGCAGACCGTCGAGGGTGCCGTCGTGGCGGGCGTCGAGGCCGACGGGCCGATCGGCGAGGACCCGCTTGGCGATGTGGTCGGGCCAGACGTGGGCGTGCGCGTCGATGATCATGGCCGGGCCGCCTGGGCGGGGCGCTGGTTGAATGAGCGGCCGAAGATCTCGGACGCGATGCGGATGCGCTGGACGGCAGGCGTGCCGCCGGCGATCGCCCAGCCGTGGGCGTCGCGGTGCAGGCGCTCGATGCCGTACTCCTCGGTGTAGCCGTTGCCGCCGTGCAGCTGCATCGCCAGGTCGGAGACGCGCTTCGCCATCTCGTTGGCGTAGCACTTGGCAATCGACACCTCGTAGGGCACCGGCAGGCCGGCCTCTGCGTTGGCGGCTGCCCGGTGGATGAGCAGCCGGGCCGCCTCGACCTGGATCGACATGTCTGCGACCGTCATCTGCACGTTCTGGAACTCGACCAGCGGCCGGCCGAACTGCTGGCGCTGCTGGACGTAGTCGATCGTCCGGTCGAGCGCGGCCTGCGCGATGGCCAGGCTCATCGTGGCATTGCCGAGCCGCTCGATGGAGAAGACGCTGAAGAGCTTCGGGAAGCCCCCAGCGTCGACGACGAGGTTGCCGGCCGGCACCCGCGCACCCTCGAAGATCAGGTCGGCCGACGGGATGCCGCGGAAGCCCATGAGCCGCTCGGGCGCGCCGAACGTCAGGCCGGGCGTGGCGGCCGGGACGATGAGCGCGCCGATGCCCTTCGCGCCGGCCTCGTCGTTGAGCCGGGCGTAGACGAGGTAGTGGTTGGCGTGGCCGCCGCCGGATATCCACCGCTTGGTGCCGTTGACGACCCACTCGTCGCCGTCGCGGCGGGCGGCGGTGCGCAGGTCGGTGGCGGCCGAGCCGGCGTCGGGCTCGGAGATGGCGATCGCCATCGTCACCTCGCCGCGGGCGACCCGCGGCAGATAGCGGGCCCGCTGCTCGGCAGTGCCGAAGTGCTCCACGACGCGGATCGGCCCCACGTTGGCCTCGAACACCTGGAACGCCGCCGGCCGGCAGACCTTCGCCAACTCCTCGATGACGATGAGCGCGTCGACGAGCGAGCCGCCCTGCCCGCCGTAGCGCTCGGGCAGGGCGATGCCCAGGAAGCCGAGTTCGGCGAGCCGGTGCACCTCGCGGGCCGGCAGACCGGAGCGGTCACTGTCCCAGGCGGCCGCCTGCGGCTCGTACACCTCGCGCGCGACCTGCGCCGCAAGCTCACGCAGCTGGTGCTGCTCCGCACTCTGCCCCAGACCTTGCATGCGCTCCGCCTCTCCGCGAACCGCCGTCCACGCTGTTGCGCCGACGCGATCCATAATTGATGATTACCATAGCAATGGATTGGCCCAGGTCAAGGGCTGGAAATCATGACAAATACCGTTAAACTGGACATGGAGGTCGGCGTGGCATTCGACAACTCGGCGTTCGGCCTGGCGGGACGGGTCGCGCTGGTCACCGGCGCCACCCGCGGCCTGGGCCGCGCGATGCTCGACGGCCTGGCCGCTGCCGGCGCCGACGTCGTGGTCGTGAGCCGCAAGCCTGACGCGTGCGCCGCCGTCGCCGCCGAGGTCGCCGTGGCCCACGGCGTGGCCGCCTTCCCGCACGCCGCGCACGTCGGCCACTGGGCCGAGCTCGACGCGCTGGTCGACGCAGCCTACGACCGGTTCGGCCGGGTGGACGTCCTGGTGAACAACGCCGGCATGTCGCCGCTCTACGACACCGTCGACGATGTCACCGAGGAGCTGTTCGACAAGGTGATCGGGGTGAACCTCAAGGGACCGTTCCGGCTCGCCGCCCTGGTCGGCACCAGGATGGCCGCCGGCGCCGGCGGCTCGATCATCAACATCTCCAGCATGGGCGCCGTGCGCCCGCGCGCCGACATCGTCCCCTACGCCGCCGCGAAGGCGGGCCTCAACGCGATGACGGTGGGTCTCGCGCACGCGTTCGGCCCGTCGGTGCGCTGCAACGCCATCATGGCCGGCACGTTCCTCACCGACGTCAGCCGGTCGTGGGACGCGGCGGCGTTCGCCGAACGCGCCCAGACGTTCGCCCTGGGGCGCGGCGGCGAGCCGGACGAGATCGTCGGCACGGCGGTGTACCTCGCGAGTGCCGCCAGCTCGTACACCACCGGCGCCGTGATCCAGGTCGACGGCGGCCAGCGCTGACGCCCGGAATCACGGCGCGGTGGCCGCCACTCACGACAGGGAGATCACGCCCGCGTCGGCCAGTGCGGCCCGCTCGGCCTCCGGCACGCCCAGCTCGCCGAGCACCTCCGCGGTGTGCTGGCCGATCGCCGGCACGCCGTCGTACACCGGCCCGGCATAGCCGCGCAGGTGCAGCACCGGTCCCGGCATGAGCAGCGGGCCGAGAACCGCGCTGCCGGTCAGCTTCACCAGCGTGCGGTGCAGGAAATGGGGGTCGTCGACGATGTCGCGCGCGTCGTTGACGGCCGAGGCGACGACCTCGTACTCGTCGAGGATCTTCAGCGCGTCCGCCCGCGGCATCGAGCCGACCCAGGCCGAGACGATCTCCTGCAGCTCGCCGTTGTGCCGAATCCGCGCGGCGTTGGTCGCGTATCGTGGGTCGTCGATGAGTTCGGCCCGCCCCATGGCGGCAAAGAGCCGCTTGGCGATGCCCTGGTTCGACGCCGCGATCGCGAGCCAGTGCCCGTCGCCGGCCCGGTAGACCCCGCGCGGCGAGGCGGAGCCGGTGCCGTTGCCCACCCGGCCCTGGACCACGCCCAATGCCTGCCACTGCAGCAGCATGTCGCCGACGATGAACATGAGCGGCTCGTAGAGGGCGACGTCCACCTCGGACCCCTCGCCGGTCGACGCCTTGCGGTACAACGCCATCGCGGTGCCCATCGCGGCCGAGATGCCGGCGATCGAATCGGCGAAGCCGAACGGCGGCGACGTCGGCGGCGTGTCGGGCCAGCCGTTGATGTACGCGAAGCCGCTGCCGACCTCGGCGACCGTGCCGAAGCCGGGCCGCGAACGGTAGGGGCCGGTCTGCCCGAACCCGGACACGCGGGTGAGCACGATGCCGCGGTTGACCGCGCGCAGGTCGTCGTACCCGAGGCCCCACTCCTCCAGCCGCCCGGGCCGGAACGACTCGACGACGACGTCGACCTCCGCCGCGAGGGACCGCACGAGCGCCTGCCCGCGCGGGTCGCGCAGGTCGACGCCGATCGACCGCTTGCCGGCGTTGAGCCGCGCGAAGCCGAGCGACTGACCGTCCTTCTGCGGCGTCCACTGCCGCGCGTAGTCCCCGGTCGCCGGGTCCTCCACCTTCACCACGTCGGCGCCGAAGTCGCGTAGCATGCGCCCGGCGGTGGGCGCGGCGTACATGGTGCCGAGCTCCAGGACCCGGACCCCGGACAGCGGCCCGGCCATCAGATCCGCCACTGGATGTGCTTGGGCTCGAGATACTCGCGCATGCCCCACTCGCCGAGCTCACGCCCGACGCCGGAGCGGCCGAAGCCCCCGAACGGCGCGTCGGGCCGCATAGCGCCGCCGCCGTTGATCCAGACGGTGCCGGCGCGGACCCGGGAGGCGACCCGCCGTGCCTCGGCCGGGTCGTCGCACCAGACGTTGGCGGCCAGGCCGTACTGCGTGTAGTTGGCGAGGCGGATCGCGTCCTCGGTGTCCTTGAACGGCAGCAGCACCGCGACCGGGCCAAAGATCTCCTGCTGCACGGCCCGCGCGTCGGGCGGCAGGTCGCCCAGCAGGACCGGGTTGACGAACCAGCCCCGCTCCGGCAGCGGCCGGGTCACCTCCAGCAGCCGGGTCCCCTCGCCGAGGAAGCTCAGCACCCGGTCGCGGTGGTCGGGCCGGATCATCGGGCCGATGTTCGTGGCGGGGTCCCAGGGGTCGCCGACCACCATCTGCTCGAACGCCGGGGCGCTCGCCTCCAGGAACTCGTCGTAGACCTGCTCGTGGACCAGCAGCCGGGCGAGCGCGGCGCAGCCCTGGCCACCGTTGCGGGACCACCGCAGGTGCATCTCCACGGCGACGCGGCGCACGTCGACGCCAGGCAACACAATGCTCGGGGACTTGCCGCCCAGCTCCAGCGTCACGCCCTTGAGCCCCTGCGCCGCCTGCGCCATGATCTGCGCGCCGACCCCGTCGGACCCGGTGAACGACACCCGGTCCACGCCCGGGCTGGACGACAGCCGCCGGCCGACGTCGGCGCCGCCGATGACGACGTTGAACACGCCGGGCGGCAGCTCGGCCTCGCGGGCCAGCTCGCCCAGGAACAGGGTGGTGAGCGGGGTCCGCGGCGACGGCAGCAGCACGACCGTGCAGCCGGCGGCGAGCGCCGCGCCAAACTTGAAGACCGCGAGGTTCAGCGGGTAGTTGTAACCGGTGATCGCGGCGACCACGCCGACCGGCTCGTAGACGACGTCGCTCTCCGTCGGCACCGGCTCCTCGAAGCGGCCCAGGTGCTGGGTGCGGTCGACCTTCGCAGCCTCGGCCGCCCACCGCAGGTGGTAGTCGACGGCCATGCGCACCTGCAGGAAGGACGCAAGCGACACCGGCGTGCCCACCTCGTTGACGATCGAGGGCAGCAGCCGGTCGGCGGCCTTCTCGAGCACGTCGGCGAAGCGGTGGATGTGCCGCGAGCGCTCCTCGCCGGACAGCGCGGCCCAGCCGGGGAACGCCGCGCGGGCGGCGGCGACGGCGGCGTCGACCTGCTCGGCGGACGCGCCGCCGACGGTCGCGATCACCGCCTCGGTGGCGGGGTTGTACACGTCCCAGCGTTCGCCGCGCGGCTCGACGGGGGCGCCGCCGATGGTGAGGTCGCGGTACGGCGGTATCCAGTCGCGCAGGTCGCTGGTGAGCGGGACAGCTGTCGAGGTCATGACGCGACGCCTTCCTCAGCCGGTTTGGTCATCATCAGTCCGACCCGTTTGCACAGGCAGACGAGCGTGTCGTGCTGGTTGTAGCCGCGGTGCTCGAACCAGACGATGCCGGAGTCGGTGCGGCTGCGTGAGATGCGCTTGTCGAGGATCGTGGTCTCGCCGCGCAGGGTGTCGCCGTGGAACACCGGGTGCGGGAACTCGATCCGGTCGTAGCCCAGGTTGCCCAGGGTGGTGCCCATGGTCAGCTCCGGCACATGGAACGCGCCGATGAGCGCCACGGTGAAGAGGCTGTTCATCACGCGCCGGCCGTGGATGGTCCGCTTCGCGAACTCCTCGTCGAGGTGCAACGGCTGCAGGTTCATCGTCAGGGAGGTGAACAGGATGTTGTCCATCTCGGTGACCGTGCGGGTGAACGGGTGCCGGTAGACCCGGCCGACCTCGAACTCCTCGAAGTAGAGACCCCTCACGCTACCTCCCGGAGCCAGCGGATCGCCTTGTCGTAGTGCGCCTTGTCGATGTGCAGGCCGCGGTACCGCACCGCGCCCTCGCCCTGCCGCGCGCCCTCCTCGTAGGCGGCGACGAGCCCGCGGTAGAACGAGACCTCCTCAACCGATGGCGTGAAGACGTCGTTCACCGCCGGCACGTGGCTCGGGTGGATGACGATCATGCCGCGGAAGCCGAGCCGCCGGCCCGCCCGTGCGAACTCCCGCAGACCGTCCACATCGGACAGGTTCTCCCACAGGCCGGTCAACGCGTGCAGGCCGGCCTCGCGGCAGGCCAGCAGCACCCGGCTGCGCAGGTACAGCGTCTCCAGGCCCTCGGGCGTCCACTCGAAGCCGACCTCGCGGGCGATGTCGGCGTGCTCGGCGGTCGGGCCGATCATCGCACCCATCCGCGGCGAGGCGTGAGCGATCTCCCGGCAGTCGTGGATGGCCCGAACCGTCTCAACCGGGACAATGTACGACAGGCCCGAGACGCCGTTGCGGGTCTCGAAGTGCGCGACGAGCGTGTCGACCCGGAGGACGTCGGTCGCCGACTCGATCTTCGGCAGGAACAGCCCGGTGAGCCCGCCGGTCACCACCGCCTCGAGGTCGCCGCCCATGAGCCCGGTGGCCAGCGCGTTGGGCCGCACGAAGACGTCGGCGCCCAACTCGCGCACGCGCGCGACCGACGCGGCGACGGTCGCGCGCGCCGCGGGCTTCTCGGCGGCCGGGACCGAGTCCTCCAGGTCCAGCACGATCGCGTCGGCGCCGGACTCCACGGCCTTCTCGGCCCACGCCGGCTTGTGGCCCGGCACGAAGAGGATCGAACGGTACGGCCGCATCAGTAGCTCCGGGGCAGGCCGAGGACGTGCTCGGCGACGTAGTTGAGCACCATCTCCTGGCTGATCGGGGCGATCCGCATGAGCCGCGCCTCGCGGAAGTAGCGCTCGACGTGGAACTCCTTGCCGTAGCCGTAGCCGCCGTGCGCGCTGAGGGCGGCGTCGGCGGCGAAGAACCCGGCCTCGGCGGCGAGGAACTTCGCGGCGTTTGCCTCCCGGGCGCAGGGCAGGCCGTTGTCGATGAGCCAGGCCGCCTTCTGGCACATGGCGTCCGCCGCGTCGAGCTTGATGAGCGCCTCGGCGAGCGGGAACGCGATGCCCTGGTTCTGCCCGATCGGCCGGCCGAAGACCTTGCGCTCGGTGGCGTAGGCGGTGGCCCGGCGCAGCGCCGCCCGGCCGATGCCGATCGCGGCGTTGGCGGAGATGACCCGCTCGGCGTTGAGCCCGGCCAGGATCGTGCGGAAGCCGTCGCCGACCTCGCCGATGACGTCCTCGTCGGGCACGAACAGCTCGTCGATGAACAGCTCGTTGGTGTCCACGGCGTTGCGGCCGAGCTTCGGGATCGGGCGCACCACGACCCGGTCACGGTCCAGCGGCGCGAAGAACAGCGTCATGCCGGCGGTCTTCTTCGGGTTCGCGGCGCGCGGCGCTGTGCGGCACAGGATCATCAGCCGCTCCGCCTCCTGCGCCTTGGTGATCCACACCTTCTTGCCGGATATCGACCAGCCGCCTTCGACCTTCGTCGCGAACGTCGAGATGTTCGTCGTGTCGGTGCCCGCGTCGGGCTCGGTGACCGCGAACGACACATGCAGGTCGCCGGTGACCAGCCGGGGCAGGAAGCGGCGCTTGAGGTCCTCGCTGCCGTACCGGATGATCGGCTCGAATCCGAAGATGCCGATGTGCACCGAACTGCAGCCGTTCATCCCGGCGCCCGACGCGGCGATGGTCTGCTCGACGATGGCCGCCTCGACGACGCCCTGCCCGCCGCCGCCGTACGCTTCAGGGACCGTCAGGCCGAGCCACCCACCCTTGACGATCGCGTGGTAGAACTCCCAGGGAAACTCCTTGGACTCGTCGTGTGCGAGCCAGTAGTCGTCCCCGAAGTCGGCGCAGACTCGCGCGACCGCGTCGCGGATCTCCGCGTGCAGCGGGTCAGGGCTGAAGTCCATGTGCCACCTGCCGATCGTGTGTCTGTGCGGTGATGCCGTCCTCGCGCAGCGCGGCCTTGCGCACCTTCTCCGAGGGGGTCTTCGGCAGCGCGTCGACGAAGCGGAGGTACCGCGGGATCGCGAACGCCGGGATGCGCCCCTCGCACCAGGCCCAGATCTCCGCGGGCGGCACCGGCCGGGCGGTCACCAGCGCTGCGAGCACCTCGTCCTCGCCGGCCTCCTGGTCGGCGGCCACCCCGACGACCGCGCACTCCAGCACCGCCTCGTGACCGAGGATCGCCTGCTCGACCTCGTAGGAGCTGATGTTCTCGCCCCGGCGGCGCAGAGCGTCCTTGTAGCGGTCGACGAAGTAGTACCAGCCGTCGGCGTCCCGGCGCAGCGCGTCGCCGGTGTGGAACCACAGGTTGCGCCACGCCTCGGCGGTCTTCTCCGGCATGCCGTAGTAGCCGAGGCTGCACGTCCACGGGTGCCTCGGCCGCACGACTAGTTCGCCGATCTCGCCGACCGGCACCTCCTCGTCGGTGACCGGGTCGACCAGGCGGATATCGAAGAAGTCCGCCACCTGCAGCCCGGCGGCACCGTCGGGGCGACGTTCGCCGTACGGCGACAGGATCGGCGCGGACGTCTCGGTCAGCCCGAACACCTCGACGAACGCCTCGATGCCGAAGCGCTTGGCGAACTCGTCCACGATGGACGACGCGGTGGGCGCGGCGAACACGGCCCGCAGCGGGTTGTCGGCGTCGTCCGGGCGCGGCGGCTGCTTCCAGGTGAAGTCCATCATCACGCCGAGGAAGTTGGTGACCGTGACCCCGTTCTCGCGGAGCTGGTCGACCCACCGGCTGGCGCTGAACCGCGGCCGCACGACCAGCCGGGCGCCGGCGATGAGCGCCGGGTAGGCCGCCATGAACTGCGCGTTGCCGTGGAACAGCGGCGTGACGGTCAGGTAGGTGTCGGCGGAGGTGAGCCGGGTGAGCGAGACGACCTCGTCGCCGAAGAAGTACATCTGCGCGTGCGGCATTGCCACGCCCTTGGACGGGCCGGTGGTGCCGGACGTGAAGAAGATCGACGCGAGCGTGTGCGGCCCGGGCTCGGGCACGACGAGCCGGTCGGCCCGCTCCAGCTCCTCCCACGGCTCGGCGACCCAGCCGGCGGCCCGCAGCGCCGCCAGGGCGGCCTCCCGCCGGCCGGTGTCGACCACCCAGAAACGTTCCACCGCGCGGGCGTGCTCGGCGATCGCCACGAACCGGGCGGCGTGGACGTCGTCGATCACGGCCCAGCGGGGACGCACCGTGACGACCTGGTGGCGCAGGAACTCGCCCTCGTAGGCCGTATTGATCGGTACCTCGACCAGCCCGCCCACCGCGGTGCCCAGCCACGTGCGCACGAACTGCGACGAGTTGGCCGCCATGACGAGCACCCGATCGCCGGCCACCGCGCCGGCAGCGGCAAACCCGCCGCACACCCGCTCGGCGGCCTCCAGGGTCTCACCGTAGGTCCATTGCCGGCCCTCCTCGGGCGTGACGAGGAACGTCGCGCCGGGCCGCTCGGCCGCCCGCGTGCGCAGGACGTGCGGCAGCGTCCAGGTCCGACGGTCGGGGAACGTAGGGTGCAGGTCAGTGTAGGTCCTGGTCATCCGGCCCACTCCTCCGCCCGTAGCTTAATCATGATTATGATATGCATCTACACGAAACGCAATGGTCACACGTCGCCGAGCGCCGGCAGGACGGTCGTCGGCGTCACCGCGCGCACCGCGGGGACGACGGTCTTGCCGAGCCGGTTGATCACGGCGATGGTCTCGTCGGCGTCCATCGTGGGCCACTGCGGCCGGACCAGCAGCGGGTCGACCGGCAGCGTGGTGACGAGGTCGACGAGGCGCCGGGCGACCTCGTCGTCGGTGCCCAGCACCGCGTGGCCGGCGACCGCCTTGGCGAAGTCGTCCTCGATGCCGCTGCCGGTCATGACGTCGAGCCCGCGCTGGGCGTACGTGATGTAGCGGCCCTGCGCGACCCGGGCGTACTCGACGACCGCCTCCTCCGTGGAGTCGGCCACGAGGATGTTGCGGCGCAACGGCTGAGGTGTGAACGGCTTGCCCCGCTCGGCCCAGCCGTCGCGCACCGTGCGGTACCGCTCCACGATCTCCGCGATCGGGGTCTCCGGCGGACAGGCGTAGCCGTCGCCGTACTTCGCGGCGCGCCGCGCGCCCGGCAGGCTGTGCGCGCCGATCCACAGCGGCGGGTGCGGCTGCTGCACCGGCCGGATGTGCGGTTTGACCCCCTCCAGCGTCCAGTGCCGGCCGTGGAACGTGACCTCGTCCTCGCTCCACAGTCGCGGCAGCAGCTCCAGGATCTCGTCGAAGCGCGACGCCCGCTGCTTGTAGGGCACGCCGAGATAGTCGAACTCCTCCGCGCGATAGCCCAGCCCGGCGCCGAACACCAGCCGGCCCTCGGTGACGATGTCGAGGGTCGCGATCTCCTCGGCGAGGTGCACCGGGTGGTACAGCGGCGCCACGAGGATCTGGGTGACCAGCCGGACGTGCGGGTCGACGTCCGCGGCGAGGCGGGCCAGCAGCGGTACCGGCTGCAGCCAGCGCAGGTCGCCGTAGAGGAAGTGCTGGCCGATCGCGATGTAGGTGAAGCCGTTGTGCTGCGCAGCGGCGACGATGCGCCGGATGTCGTGGAACTGCTGGGCGGGCGGCACGCTGGCGGGCACGTCGCTGAGCAGTAGGCCGACCTGGACCATGGTGGTTCTCCTAAGAGGCCTGAACGGGGAGCCCGAGGGCCTGCCAGCCGCCGTCGACCGGCAGCGTGACGCCGGTGATGTAGCTGGCGCGCTCCGAGCTGAGGTACTCGACGGCGTCGGCAATCTCGCCGGGGCGGCCGAACCGGCCCAGCGGCACTCGTGACAGGTACAGTTCCGGCGATGCGTACCCGGCCCGCATCATGTCGGCCTGCATCGGGGTGGCCACCGTGCCGGGCGCGACAGCGTTGACCCGGATGCCGCGCGGCGCCCACTCGACGGCGAGCGCCCGGACCAGGCCCTCGACGGCGGCCTTGGCGGCGCAGTAGGCGGCGCGCTCGGCGAAGCCGAACCGCGCGTTCACCGACGAGATCATGACGATGCTGCCGCCGCCGGCCATGTGCCGGGCCGCAGTGCGGGCACCGAGGAAGGCGCCGGTGGCGTGCACCCCCATCAGCCGGTCCCAGTCCGCGAGCGGGTAGTCCGCCGAGGCGCCAGGCGCCGTGACGCCCGCGTTGGCGACGAACGCCCGCAGCCCTCTCGGAGCCCCGCCCGCCAGCGCGCACGCCTTCTCCAGCACCGCCTCGTCGCGCACATCGCCGACGACGGCGTGCTCGCCGAGCCCGGCGCCGTCGAGGTCGACGCCCACCACCCGGTAGCCGGCCTCGGCGAAGCGGGCCGCGATGGCGGCGCCGATGCCGCGCGCCGCCCCGGTGACCACGACACCTCCGGCCTCTCCGCCACGCTGCGAACCGCTCACGACGCGGCCTTGGGTGTCACGCCGGCCCACTCCGCGGTCGAGGCGGCCAGCGGGACGACCCGCTCCACGGTGATCCGCTTGTGGACGAAGCGCAGGCCGTCGCCGTCGTCGCGCATCGTGTCGGCGTACTGTCCGACGACGACCCGGGTGCCGTCGGCATCGAACATCGTCGCGGCGAAGTACGCGCGCGCCCGCACGAGCGGCCCGCCATCCTCCGGGAACGCCTGCACGTTGGTCACGACGTGCTTGCTGCCGCGCAGGTTGGCGTCGCGGAACCCGCGGTACAGGTCGAGGAAAGCCTTCCGGCCATGCCGGGTGCCGTCGACCCGGGTGAGCGCCACGTCCTCGTATGCGAGCCGTTCGAGGGCGTCCAGGTCGCCCTCGTCGACGGCGCGGGCGTACGCGTAGAGCACCTGCGCGGCCCGGGCGGACAGATCGGGGTCGGCGACGGGCGCGGTCATTTCGCCACCAGCCCGCCGTCGACCGGGATCGTCACGCCGGTCACGAAGCCGGCGTCGTCGCTGGCCAGGAACGCGACCACGCCGGCGATCTCGGCCGGCTGCGCCGGGCGGCCGAGCGGTACCAGCGCGATGAAGTTGGCCATCAGGTCGGCGATGTCGGCACCCGGCTCCCGTCCGAAGAACTGCGGCAGCATCGGCGTGTCGACCGGTCCGGGGCAGATGATGTTGACCCGGATCCCGTCCGGCGCGCCGACGAGCGCCAGGGCCCGCGTGTACGCGACCAGCGCGCCCTTCGTCAGCGAGTAGATCGGGCTGTATGGCGAGCCGATGAGCGCCGAGGTGGACGCGGTCATCGTGATCGAGCCCTTCCGGTCGGCCTGGCGCAGCAGGCCCATCGCCAGCGTCGTGGCGTACCACGCGCTCTTGACGTTGACGTCCATGTTGCGCTGCCAGTCCGCGAGCGACACGTCGATGCCGGCCGGACCCGGCATGCCGACCTGGTGGTGCAGCACGTGCAGCACCCCGTGCTGGTCCTCGACCCGGGCGTAGAACGCCGCCAGAGCCTCGGTGTCGGTGGCGTCGAGCTGCTCGGCGCTCGCCTTGCCGCCTGCGTCGACGATCTCCTGGGTCACGGTCTTGGCCGCGTCGCCGGACAGGTCCGCCACATGGACGAACGCGCCCTCGGCGCCCAGCCGCTGCGCAATGGCCCGGCCCATCCCGGATCCGCCACCGATGACAGCGGCGACCCGACTGTCGAATCGACGAACCATAGTTCCTACTCCTCCGTGCTGGTTTCTGCGCGCGGCCCTCCGCGGCCGTCGCCGGGCATCTTGCGCGAGTCGTGGCTGGCGGCGATCCGCACGGGCGTCACCTCGAACACGACCCGCTTCGGGCTGTCGAGCAGCCGGACGAACTCCTCGGACGCCGCCGCGCCCACCTTCGCGGCGAACCGCGGCAGGAACCACTCCTTGGTGGCCCGGTCGGTGTGCACCACGGCGACGCCGCGGACCGCGACCATCCGGCGGCCTTGCAACGGAGTGCCCTGGCTCGACACCACCACCGTCACCCGCGGGTCGAGCCGCAGGGCCTCGGCGTGCGTGCGGCCGGCGACCGCGGTGAGCCAGAACTTCCCCTCCTCGAACAGGAAGCTCATCACGACTCCGCCGGGCCAGCCGCCGGGCTCGCTGAAGACGAACACGCACTCCGTGGCGACGCGCAGCAGCTCCGTGCGCCCGTCATCGTCCATGCGTAGCGAACGCAGGTCCTCGAGGTCGTCGACGCCGATCCGGCCCACGACTGTCACCGCCTCTGGTCGAAGGTACGTCCGAGCAGCTCGGACACGATCCTGATGCGCTGCATCGTCGGGGTTCCGCCAGCGAGCGCCCAGCCGTGCGCGTCGCGGTGCAGCCGCTCGATGCCGTACTCCTCGGTGTAGCCGTTGCCGCCGTGCAGCTGCATCGCCAGGTCGGTGACCCGCTTGGCCATCTCGTTCGCGGTGGCCTTGGCGACCGACACCTCGAACGGCACGGGCAGGCCGATGCCGGCGTGCTCCGCGGCGCGGTCGATGAGCAGGCGGGCCGCCTCGACCTGAAGGACCATGTCGGCGAGGGCCATCTGCACCGCCTGGAACTCGATCAGCGGTTTGCCGAACTGGCGGCGCTGCTGCACGTAGGCGACGGTGCGGTCAAGCGCCGCCTGCCCGATGGCCAGGCTCATCGTGGCGTTGCCGAGGCGCTCGATCGAGAAGGCGGTGAACAGCTTGCGGAATCCGCCCGGTGCGACGAGGAGATTGGCCTGCGGTACCTCGACGTCGTCGAAGAGAATGTCGGCAGACGGGATGCCGCGGAAGCCCATGAGCCGCTCCTGCTTGCCGAAGCTGACGCCCGGCCGGTCGGCCTCCACGATGAGCGCCCCGACCCCCTTCGCACCCCGCTCGTCGGAAAGCCGCGTGTACACCAGGTAATAGTCGGCCTCACCGCCGTTGGAGATCCACCGCTTGGCGCCGTTGAGCAGGTAGGTCCCGTCGACGCACTTCGCCCGCGTGGTCAGGTCGGTCGCCGCGGAACCGGCGTCGGCCTCCGAGATCGCGACGGCCATCGTGTTGTCGCCGCGGATGATCCCGGGCAGGAACCGCTCGCGCTGCTCGTCCGTGCCGAGCAGGTTGACCACCTGGGCGGGCCCGGTATTGGCCTCGAACACCTGGAACGCCGCCGGGCGGCACTCCTTCGCCAGCTCCTCCACGACGACGAGCGCGTCGCGCAGCGGCGCACCGGCGCCGCCGTACCGTTCGGGGAGTGCGATGCCGAGAAAGCCCAGCGAGCCGAGGTAGCGGCGCTCGTCGACCGGCACCGCCGTGCGCGCCGCGTCCCACTCGGCCGCCTTCGGTGCGTACCGCTCCCTGGCCACGGCTGCCGCGACCGCCCGCACATGATCGCGATCCTCCATGCGACACCGCCTTCCGCCAGGACCATCTCCGTGCTAAACATGATATTCGTATTCAGGGATAGCTCGTCAAGTGCGGGAGGGGTCATGTCTGGAGCCGTCATCATCGACGCGGTCCGCTCGCCGATGGGTCGCGGCAAGAGCAGTGGTGCGCTGGCCGGCGTCCACCCGGTCGACCTGCTCGCCAGAGTCCTGGCGGCACTGATCGACCGCACCGGCATCGACCCGGCCATCGTCGACGACGTGCTCGTCGGCTGCGTCAGCCAGGCGGGCGAGCAGTCCGCCACGCCGGGCCGGCAGGCCTGGCTGGCCGCGGGCTTCCCGGTCTCGGTGCCGTCCGTGACGATCGAGCGCAAGTGCGGCTCGGGCCAGCAGGCGATCGAGTTCGCCGCCGCCGGCATCGTGGCCGGCCTCTACGACGTGGCGATCGCGGGCGGGGTCGAGTCGATGAGCCGGGTGCCGATGGGCTCGGCGCGCATGGGGGCCGACCCGTTCGGGCCGGCGGTCCGGTCGCGCTTTCCCGATCTGGTACCGCAGGGTGTCTCGGCCGAGCTCGTGGCGCACCGCTGGGGACTGACCCGGGCGCAGCTCGACGAGTACTCGGCACGCTCCCACGAGCGGGCCGCGAAGGCCGACTTCGGCGCCGAGATCGTGCCGATCGAGGGCGTCCTCGCCTCCGACGAGACGATCCGGCCGGACACCAGCGTCGCCCGCCTCGGCGAGCTGCGGCCGGCCTTCGCCACCGACGAGCACCGCGCCCGCTTCCCCGACCTCGACTGGAAGGTCACCGCCGGCAACTCGTCGCAGATCACCGATGGCGCGAGCGCGCTCCTGCTCATGAGCGAGGCGCGGGCCGCCGACCTCGGGCTGCGCCCGCGGGCCCGGATCGTCGCCTCCAGCATCGTGGGCGACGATCCCACGCTCATGCTGACCGGTCCGATCCCGGCGACGCGGCGCGTCCTGGCGCGCGCCGGCGTGTCCGTCGATGACGTCGACGCCTTCGAGGTGAACGAGGCATTCGCGGCGGTACCGCTGGCCTGGCAGCAGGAACTCGGCGTGCCCGACGGGAAGCTCAACCCGTGCGGCGGCGCGATCGCGCTGGGGCACCCGCTCGGCGCGTCGGGCGCCCGGCTCATGACGACGCTCCTCAACCACCTCGCGGCCTCCGGCGGCCGGCTCGGCCTGCAGACCATGTGCGAGGCCGGCGGCATGGCGAACGCGACCCTCGTCGAACGCATCGGCTGACCACGACCCCACAGGCAGAAAGGTAGGACCCGGTGGATCTGACCGGAGCAAGTGCCGTCGTCACCGGGGGCGCGTCCGGCCTCGGGCTGGCGGCCGCGCGTGAGCTCATCGCCGCGGGCGCCGCCGTGGTCGTCCTCGACCTGCCGACCTCGTCCGGGGAGACCGTGGCGAAGGAAATCGGCGCGACGTTCGCGCCCGCCGACGTGCTCGACCCGGCGGCCGTCGACGCGGCGCTCGACACGGCGGTGGCGCTGGGGCCGCTGCGGGCGCTCGTGCACTGCGCGGGCAAGGGGGGCACCGTCCGGCTCGTCGAGCGCGACGGCCGCCCCGGCTCACTGGAGCTCTACGAGTCGCTGGTGCGGCTCAACCTCGTCGGCACGTTCAACGTCCTGCGCCTCTCCGCCGCGCGGATGGCCGCGAACGAACCGGTCGAGGGCGAGCGCGGCGTCTGCGTGCTCACCGCCTCGGTCGCCGCCTGGGAGGGGCAGGTCGGCCAGATCCCCTACGCGTCGGCGAAGGCCGGGGTCGTCGGCATGACCATCGTCGCCGCCCGGGACCTCGCGAGCCGCCTCATCCGGGTCTGCACGATCGCGCCCGGGGTGTTCGACACGCCGATCCTCAGCCGCTTCTCCGACGAGATCAAGGACAAGCTCGCCGCGCAGGTGCCGCACCCGGCCCGGCTGGGCCGTCCGGAGGAGTTCGCACGGCTGGCCCGGCACATCGTGGACAACCCGATGCTCAACGGCGAGACGATCCGCCTCGACGGCGCGATCCGCATGGCACCGCGGTAGGCCGGCATGTCCGTCGTGCTCACCGAGGAGGTCGACGGCGTCCTCGTCGTCACCGTCAACCGGCCCGAGGTCCGCAACGCCATCAACACGGCGGCCGCCGAGGGAATCGCCGCGGCTATGGACGAACTGGACCGCCGCGACGACCTGACCGCCGGCATCCTCACCGGCGCCGGGAAGTCGTTCTGCACCGGAATGGACCTGGCCGCGTTCCTGGCCGGCGAGCGGCCCTCGGTGCCGGGCCGCGGATTCGCCGGCATCGTCGAGCGGCCCGCCGAGAAGCCGCTCATCGCCGCGGTAGAGGGGTATGCGGTGGCGGGCGGGTTCGAGATCGTGCTCGCCTGCGACCTCGTGGTGGCCTCCCGGGAGGCGGTGTTCGGGCTGCCGGAGGTCCGCCGCGGGCTCGTCGCCGCCGGGGGTGGCCTGATCCGGCTACCCGCGCGCGTGCCCTCCCAGCTGGCCGCCGAGTGGGCGTTGACCGGCGCCTTCGTGCCCGCGCCGCGCGCGGCCGAGGCGGGGCTGGTGAACCGGCTGACCGAACCGGGCGGGGCGCTGGCCGTGGCGGTCGAACTGGCCGCCGCGATCGCCGCGAACGGCCCGCTCGCGGTGCGGGCCACGAAGCGGATCCTCGCCGAGTCCCGGGGCTGGCCGGCCGACGAGGTGTTCGAGCGCCAGCGCGCGATCAGCGAGCCGGTCCGTGCCTCCGAGGACGCCAAGGAAGGCGCCACGGCCTTCCGCGAGAAGCGCAAGCCGGTGTGGCGCGGGCGCTGAGCGCCGCTCGCGGCGGTTCACTCCGGCGGCGGGAACCGGGGCCGGCGCTTCTCCAGGAACGCGGTCGCGCCCTCGGCCAGATCGGGGCTGGCGAGCGCCTGCACGAGCATGCCGACCCCGGTGCTGAACGAGTCGCGGGCCGCGTTCCACCAGATGTTCGAGCTGATCTTCGTGATCTCCAGGTAGCGCGGGCTGAGCGCCGACAGCTCGTCCACCCAGCCGTCGACGGTGTCCTCCAGTGCGTCGTCGTCGACCACCGCGTTGACCAGCCCCATGCGCCAGGCGTCCTCGGCGGAGTACCGCCGGCACAGCAGCGCCAACTCCTTCGCCCGCTTCTCGCCGATCTGCACGCCCATGACGTTGGTGGCACCGGTGACCGGCGCGCTGCCGACCCGCGGCCCGGTCTGGCCGAACGTGGCGGAACGCGCCGCGACCGCGAGGTCGCAGGCGACGACGAGCTCGTTGCCGCCGCCGGCCGCCGCCCCGTTGACCGCGGCGATCACCGGCCGGGGACAGGACCGGATCGCGTCGAAGAGCCGGATCGACGTCGCATACAGCGCGCGCATCTCCCCCGTCGTCGGCCGGCTCAGCGTGGTCAGGGCGCCGCCGGCACAGAAGCTGCCGCTGGAGCCGGTGATGACGACCGCCCGGGCGCGGGGCGCGTCCTCCAGGGCGGCGCCGATCGCGGCGGCCATCGGCGCGTCGTAGGCGTTGCGGCGCTCCGGCCGGTTCAGCCGGATCCAGAGCGCGTCGCCGCGCCACTCGGTGTCGACGTCGGCCACCTTGTAGGTCCTTTCATTCGGCACCAATCTATGCTAATGTTATACATGGATCTTGAAATGTCAAACTGTCGTCATCAATGAGTTCCCACCGAGAGATAAGGCTGGCCTACTATGAGCAGTGAGGTGAGATCCGCATCGATGAACGGCGCCACCCGGCCGCAGAAGGCCGCCATGCTGGTGGCTCAGCGCATCATGCGTGACGTCATCGCCAGCCGACTCAGGCCCGGCAACCTGCTGCTCCCCGAGCGCACGATGCTGGAGAAGTACCAGACGGGCCGCGGCACGCTGCGCGAGGCGTTGCGGCTGCTGGAGTTCCAGGGCGTCATCGCGCTCAAGCCCGGCCCGCGTGGCGGCCCGGTGCTGCAGGACCCGGACGCGTCGCACCTGGCCAGCACCCTGGTGCTGCTCATGCAGCTCAAGGACGCGCCGTTCCGCAGCATCGTCGAGGTGCGCACCGCGATGGAGCCGATGATCAGCCGCCTCGCGGCCGAGCGGATGGACGACGAGTCGCTCGCCGACCTCGGCGGCACGATCGAGCAGATGCGGGAGAACCTCGACGACCAGATGACGTTCCTGGAGGCCAACAAGCGCTTCCACGACATCATCGCCTGGTCCTCGGGCAACCCGCTCTTCGGCTACATCGTCGACTCGCTGCTGGGCATCATGGACGGCACCGTCATCGGCATCGACTACCCGGCGCCGCGACGGGTCGCGATCCTCAAGGCCCACGACGAGATCTACCAGGCGCTGCTGGCACACGACGCCGCGGCTTCGGAGGACCGGATGCGCGAGCACATCCAGGCCTACGTCACCTACGCGGAGCGCAAGTTCCCAGAGGTGCTCGACCAGGTGATCCGCTGGGACCGCATGGGCTGACGCACGGGGCGGCCGCCGGGGCCGCCCCACCGGACGGCACTCATGCACCGGCCAGCGCCGCCTCGCCCAGGAACGCGCGGAGCACCGAGGCGTGCGACCGCGCCGTCGAAGCGGGTCCGCTGTAGCCGACCTCGCCCCGGGCGACCACCACGACCTCGTCGGCGACCTCCAGCCCGACCTCGGCGTTCTGCTCGACCATGAGCACGCCGATGCCGGAGTCGGCCATCCGCCGTACGTGCTCGGCGACGAGCTCCACCATGGCCGGCGCGAGCCCCATCGACGGCTCGTCGAGCAGCATGACGCGTGGCTCGGACATCAGCGCCCGCCCGAACGCGAGCATCTGCTGTTCGCCGCCGCTGAGCAGGCCGGCTGCGCCGTCGCGGCGCTCCGCGAGAATCGGGAACATCGCGTAGACCCGTTCCAGGTTCTCCTTCGTCCGGTTGTGCGCGGTGTAGGCACCGAGGCGCAGGTTCTCCTGCACCGTCAGCGGCGCGAACACGCGACGCCCCTCGGGCACCAGGACGATGCCCTTGCGCACCAACTTGTGCGCCGCCATGCCGGTGATCCGGGCCGCGTCGAGCACCACCTCGCCGGACGCCGGCGGGTGCAGCCCGGCGACCGTCCGCAGCGTCGTGGTCTTACCGGCGCCGTTCGCGCCGAGCACGAGCGTGACGCTGCCGGGCCGGACCGACAGACTGATCCCGCGGACCGCGGAGACCTTTCCGTAGCCCGCGTGCAGGTCGTTGATCTCAAGCATGGCTGCCCCATTTCTTCCCGAGATATGCCTGCTGTACCGCGGGATCGCGCACGACGGCGTCCGGCAAGCCTTCGGCGATGAGCGCGCCGAAGTTCATCGTCAGCACGTAGTCGCAGGTGTCGATCATCATCTGGACGTCGTGCTCGACGAGCAGCTGGGTGAGCCCCTCGCCGCGCAGCTGGCGCAGGAGGCCGGCGATCTCCCGGCGCTCGCTCTGGTTCATGCCGGCGGTCGGCTCGTCGAGCAGCAGCAGTCGCGGCCGCATGGCCAAGGCACGAGCGATCTCGACGCGCCGCTGCGTACCGTACGACAGCTCGCCCGGACGCACGTGCTCCAGCCCGGTGAGGCGGGTGCGCTCGATCGCGTCCCGGACCGCGCCCGACGCGCCGCCGCGCCCGAGCACCCGGCGCAACCACGGGCCCTCGGCGCGCAGGTCCCCGCCGAGCTGGACGTTCTCCAGCACGGTGAGCTCGGACAGCAGGCGGACCGTCTGGAAGGTCCGCGCGACGCCGCGGCGGGCCACCCCCGCGGCCGGCACGTGGTGGAACGGCTCGCCGTCCAGCCGCAGTTCGCCGCGGGTGAGCGGGACGAGCCGGGTGATCGCGCCGAGCAGCGTGCTCTTCCCCGAGCCGTTGGGGCCCATGACGCCGAAAATCTTGCCGGCGGTGAGCCGGAACGACACCCCGTCGACGGCCTTCACCCCGCCGAAGTGAACCGCGACGTCACGTGCCTCCAGCACCACCGGGTCGTTCCCGGCCGGTTCGGTGGCCCGGTCCGCCTGCGTCGCCCCGGCCGCTTCCGTGGCCCCTGCCGCCTGTGCAGCCCGGGTGGAGTCCCCTGCCCGCGTCATGACGTTCGCCCCATGCTCGTGTCCTGTGCCAGGTTTTCCAGCGCCGCCAGTTCGCGGTCCGGCGTGGTGTCGTCGGCGACCGCGACCGTATCCGCGGGTTGCCGTCGCCGCAGCCTCCGCCAGCCGTCGGTGGCGAGGCCGACCAGGCCGCGCGGCACGTAGACCGCGGCAAGCGCCACGATCACGCCGTAGATGATGGTCTGCCACTGCCCGACCACCTCGAGAACGCTGGGCAGCCAGGTGAAGATGACCGCGCCGATGAGCGCGCCGAGCCACGAGCGGGCGCCACCGATAATGATCATCGTGAGGGCGAGCACGACCAGCGAGAAGCCGATGTCGGTCGGACTGACCGTGCTGCGCAGCAGCGAGTTGACCGCGCCGGCTGCCCCGCCGAGGACGCCGCTCACGACGAAGGACGCGAGCCGGTAGTCGCGCACGCGGATGCCCATCGCGGCGGCGAGCTCCGGGTCCTCGCGGACGGTGTCGACCCGGCGACCGAGCCGGCCGCGCTCGGTGAGCGCCAGCGCCACGACGACGACCCCACAGATGACGACGACCTGCGTCATCGTGATGTCGGTGATCGCGCCGAACAGGCCGGTCGGGCCGCCGGTCAGGTCGCCGCCGTTGGTCGCGACCACGCTGACGATCATGTCGAACGCCACCGTCGCCATGCCGAGATACAGGCCGCCGAGCCGGTTCACCATCATGCCGAGCAGCAGGTTCAGCACCCCGCAGACCAGTGCCGACAGCAGGATCGTGACGAGCGGGTCGGTCTCGTAGCGGATGGTGAGGATCGCCGCGCCGTAGGCGGCGACGCCGTAACAGCCGATACCGCTGAACGAGAACACGCCCATCCGCAGCGGCACCTGGATGCTCAGCGCCATGAGCAGGCCGACGAAGGTGCTCTGGATGAGCACCAGGTTGGCGTCGTAGAAGTTCGTCATGTCCGGCGTACCTCCCGGCGGCCGAACAGGCCCTGGGTGCGGAACATCAGTACGAGGAAGATAAGACCGAACGACACGGCGTCGACCCACAGTCCGGAGGTCTGGGTGAGCACGACGGTTTCGGCGATCGCGAGGACGTAGCTGCCGACGACGACGCCGGCCATGCTGCCCACACCGCCGACAACGATGGCGGCGAACGCCTTGAGGATGAGCGTCTCGCCGCTCTCCGGGGTAAGCGCGCCCAGGTTGTACGTGAGCAGCGCGCCAGCGAGCCCCGCGAGCGCTCCGGCGATCGTCATCGTGGTCAGCGCGAGGCGCCGGCGGTCGACGCCCATGATCGAGGAGACCTCGGGGTCGACGCCGATCGAGCGCAGCGCCAGGCCGTGGCGCGACACCTGCAGCCAGCGCGCGATCCCGACACCGAGCACGAGGGCCAGCGCGATGATGATGATCTGGACGCTGGTGATCCGCACGCCGCCGAGGTCGAACGTGTCGACCTTGAAACTGCTGTTCGTGAAGCCGAACGGGTTGCTTTTGGTGTAGTGCTGCGCGATGGCGAGCGGCACCCCGGCGACGCCGATACCGCCGATCAGGATCTGCATCTCCGCCGCCCGGGAGTCCTTGGCCCGGCGCAGGATCGGCTCGAACGCGAGGACTTGCACGGCCACGGACATCACCGCGCCGGCTATGGCCGCGATGAGGATGACCGCGACGAGTGGCAGCTTGACCGCGTTGACGATCAGGTACGCCGTGAAGGCGGAGAACATGAAGATCGAGCCGTGCGCGAAGTTGAGGATCCCGATGGTTCCCCACGCCAGGCTCATGCCGAGCGCGAACAACAGGTAGATGGATCCCAGTGCCACCGCGTTGATCAGGTCCTGCAGCATCTCGAGTCCTGAGTGGTCGGGCGGTGCGGCGGCGCTGTACTCAACGCCGCCGCACCGGGGTCAATTCGGGCTGGTGGTCGCGGTCACCCTGTCACCAGGATTTCCTTGGTCCCGTCCCACTGCACCACCACGCCGGGCAGTCGCAGGTCGTTACCCTCGAACTTCAGCTGGCCCATGGCGCCGGTGAACCCGGCCGAGGCTGTCTTCTTCATGCCCTGCATGATGGCCGTGCGGTCGGCGCTGCCGGCCTCTTTGATGCCCCGGGCCAGCAGCCACGCCGCGTCGTACGCCTCGGCGGCGTAGTTGAGCGGCGTCTCGCTGGGGAACTTCTTCTGGTACAGCGCGACGAACTTGTCCGACGACTCGGTCTTGTTCTGCGAGCTGTAGTCCACGACCCAGGTCATGCCGGCGCCGTTGGCCCCGGCCGGGGTGAGATTGCCGGCGCTGGCGCCGGAGTTGCCGAGCACCGGGCCCTTGTAGCCGGCCTGGCGCAGCTGGGTCATCGCGGTCGGGTTCGCCGCGCCCACCTGCAGGATGGCGATGCCGTCGGGCTGTTTCGCCAGGGCCTGCGAGATCGGCGCGGTAAAGTCCTGTGTGGTCTGCTGCGTGCCGATGCTCGACACCACCGTGAACCCGGCCTGGGAGGCGAGGCCCGGCAGGGTCTTCTCGCCGATCTCCTTGAGCGTCGGCGTCCAGGCGGCGTAGATGATCGCGAGCTTGGTGATGTGCTGTGCCTTGATGTAGTCGGCGATCTTCGGGTAGTAGCTGCTCATCGGTGGGGTGACCCGGAAGGTGTAGTCACCGATGACGACGCCGTCGCTACCGGCCTGCGTGAAGATGATCGGCATCTTGGACTTGTCGGCGATCGGCGCCTGCGCCACTGACTCCTGGCTCGAGACCGAGCCGAAGATCGCCGTGTACGACTTGTCCGCGACGGCCGACGTCGCCTGGCTGGCGGCGGTCTGGATCTTGCCTGTCGTGTCCTGCTTGTCCAGAACGAGCTTGGTGTTCGCGCCCAGGTAGTGCTGATCGTTGATCTCTTGGATCGCGACCTCGTAGCCCTTGTTGGCGGCGAGGCCGGCGAACGCCGCCGCACCGGTCTCCGGATTCGTGGAGACGACCTTGATCTCGCTCGGCAGGCTGGCGCTAGAGCCACTCGAGCCCGTGTCGCCCGCGCTGTCGCCGCAAGCCGCGGCGGTCAACAGTAAACCGGCTGTGAACAGGGCGGTGCCGCCCCGCAGGAGCCCCCCGAGTCGTCCGCTCATCGCTATCCTCCACCCGACTAACTGAATATCATGCGCATGATTGTCATGGTGCGTTAAAGGTAGAGGCCGAGCTCACACTTGTCTAGGGCTGCGTTAAAGACGTTGCGCAGGCGCGTTACGGAAGGGTAAAGCGGACTCGGGCATATTATGTCGATTGCCATCGAACAGTCCGGATGTCCAGGCTCCGGCGGCACGCGGCGGTTTATGGCGCGACCGGCGATCCGGCGCGCTCCCCGGGGTGAGCCAGGTCGGGATGCGCTGCCAGCCCGACGCTGCGGCCGCCGAGGGCCGACGGGATCTCGTAGCGGGTGACGTCGCCGAGCACGAGCGACCCGAAGCGCTCGCGCCACGCCGATCACGACCCCGCCGCCGGCCGAGCCGAAGTAGAGGTACTCGACCTCGTCGGTGGCGGCCCGCACGCAGTCGAGCGAGAAGCCGCGCACCGCGAGGCGCAGCCGGATCTCCGCCGGGTAGCCGCGTGGCAGATCGGCCCGACGAACAGCGACGGGTCGGCGAGCCTGCCGCCCACCACGATCTGCGCGTCCGCCTCCAGGCACTCGACGGTCGGCTCCACGACCCGCCCGCCGCGGCCGAGGTCGCCGGTGAGCAGCGGGACCAGCGCCCCGATGCGCTCGTCCTGCCCGGCGGCGGGGTCGGCGAGCCGGCGCAGCTGGGCCAGCGCCGTGGCCTGCTCAGCCGGTCGTTGGCGGACGCCGGGCCACAACCGAACCGCAACGTGGAAGATCCTCGGACATCCGCATGCCTCCTGGCGCGCCCGGCGTTGACACGGTAGAAATCTAGGATAACCATTATCACGTCAAGCGGGGTAAGGCTGGAGGCGGAACCTCATGACCGAAGACATAGAACGACTGGTGGCGGAGTTCGATCACAACTCGCAGGCCCACTCGCGCGACCCCGTCGGGTCGTACCGGGCACTGCGCGAGAAGTGCCCGGTGGCCTGGACCGAGGCGCACGGCGGCTACTGGGTGATGTCCGGCTACGACAGCGTCTTCGATGCCGCCCGCGACGACGAGGTCTTCTCGTCGGCGCGGAACTCCTACGGCGGCGAGGGGCTCACCGTCGTCATCCCGAAGACGCCGATGCACCTGCACATCCCGATCGAGATCGATCCGCCCGAGTTCCGCAAGTGGCGCAAACTGATCAACCCGATCACGTCGCCGGTGGCCGTGCAGCGCATGACCGGGCTGGTCGAGAAGTACACGACCTGGTTCATCGACGAGGTCATCGAGACCGGCGAGTGCGACTTCTCGCAGGTCATCGGCGTGCCGTCGATCGTGACCGTCGACTGGCTCGGCCTGCCGGTGGCCGACTGGCACCGCTACTCGTTCCTGCACCACGCGACGCTGACCGCGGTGCCGGGCAGCGACGAGTACGTCAAGGCGACGACCGTCGAGATGCCCTACTGCTCGCAGCAGATGCGCGAGGTCATCGCGGCACGCCGGGCCGAGCCGCGTGACGACGTCATCAGCTACCTCGTGCACCAGGAGGTCGACGACCGCCCGGTCAGCGACGAAGAGGTCTTCTCGATGGTCGAGCTGCTGCTCGCCGGCGGCGTCGGCACCACCGCGTCCCTGGTCAGCCAGACCCTCGTATGGCTCTACCAGCACCGGGACGTGCGGCAGACGCTGATCGAGCATCCCGAGAAGCAGGAGCGGGCGATCGAGGAGTTCCTGCGGTACTTCTCCCCCACCCAGGCCCTCGCGCGGACTGTGGCCAAGGACGCCGAGTTCCACGGCTGCCCGGTGCACACCGGTGACCGGGTGCTGCTCGCCTGGGCCTCCGCCAACCGCGACCCGAGCCAATTCGAGGACCCCGACACACTCGACATCGAGCGGTGGCCCAACCGGCACACCGCCTTCGGCGTCGGCGTGCACCGCTGCGCCGGCTCCCACCTGGGCCGCGCGATGGCCCGCGAGCTGATCGGTCAGGTCCTCGGACGGATGCCGGACTACGTGATCGACCTCGACCGCGTCGAACCGTACCCGCACCAGGGCACCAACACCGGCTGGCGGCGGATCCCGGCGACGTTCACGCCCGGCCCGCGCCGCGGCGAGGCGCTGGTGCTGCGATGACCGCCACGCTGGCCCAGCGCGACGAGGAGATCACCGCGTTCTTCGCCGCCGACCCGGCGACGATCGCCTGGCCGTACCCCATGTACGAGCGGTGGCAGCGGGGCACCGGCATCGTGCGCTGGTCCGGCGGCCCGGCCACGGTGCTGACCCGCCACCGCGACGTGAAGGCCGTGATGGGCGGCGCCTACCCGCTGAGCAACAACGGCTACCGGCACGGCACGCTGCCCGACGGCATCATCTCCCGGCTGCCACTCGCGCACCACGAGATCTTCTTCAAGATCATGGACTTCGAGGCGCTGTTCATGAGCCGGACCGACGGCGAGACCCACGCCCGGCTGCGGCGGATCTCGTCGCGGGCGTTCACCGCGCGGCGGATCGCCGAGCTGCGCGACGCGATCCAGGCACACGTCGACGACCTCGTAGCCGACATGCTCGCGCACGACGACCCCGACCTCAAGACCGAGCTGGCCGACCAGCTGCCGGTCCGGGTCATCTGCGACCTCATCGGCGTGCCGCAGCACGACCGCGAAATGATCAAGGATTGGTCCACGGCCATCGCCGCGTTCATGAGCGTCGACGAGGGCTCGCTGCGCCGCGCCGATGCGGCGCTCGACGCGTTCATCGGCTACCTCACCGCCATGATCGACCGGGTGCGGACAACCGGCGAGGGCCCGGAACTTGCGCGGCTGCTCCTCGACGGCCGCGACAGTGAGGCGATGACCGAGGACGAGCTCATCGCCACGTACCTCGTGCTGCTCTTCGGTGGCAGCGAGACCACCACGAACCTGCTCGGCAACGGGTTTCTGGCGCTGCAGCGGCATCGCGAGCAGTGGGACATGCTCGTCGCCGACCCGGGTCTGGTGCGCGGCGCGATCGACGAGCTGATGCGCTACGACAGCCCGCACCACTACCTGCCCCGGCTCGCCACCGCCGACTTCGAGATCTCCGGCGAGCCGATCCACGCCGGCGAGACGGTCATCGTCGTCATGGGCGCCGCCAACCGCGACCCTGAGGTGTTCGACGACCCGGGGCGGCTGGACATCACCCGCCCCAACCGCGCCGAGCACCTGTCGCTCGCCTTCGGCCCGCACTACTGCCTCGGCGCGGCGCTCGCCCGGCTCGAGGGCGAGATCGTGTTCACCACGCTCGTCACGCGGTTCCCCCGGGCGCGGCTGCGCGCCGGCGACATCGCCTACGGCGGCAGCGCGATGCTCCGGGCAATCCAGCACCTGCCGACCGACCTCGGCGTGAGCCGGGCATGACCTCGTACGGGTGGCTCGGCGGCCGGGCGCAGGACCCCGCGCTGGTGTTCGGCGACCGGTCGCTCACATTCGCGGCGCTCGACGACCGGGCGGAGCGTGTCGCCGCCGGGCTCGTCGCCGCCGGATGCGCGCCCGGCGACCGGGTCCTCGCCCTGCTGCCACCCGGCATCGAGCTCTTCGAACTGCTGCTCGGCTGCGTCCGCGCCGGGCTCGTGCTGGTCCCGATGAACTGGCGGCTCACCGAGGACGAATTGCTGACCGTTGCCCGCGACGCCCGCGCGACGGCCCTCGTCAGCGGTGAGGCGTACGCCGGCCCGGCGGCGGCACTGCTCGAGCGCACCAGCGGCCGGGCGCACCTGCGGATCGGCCCGTCCGACTGGTACGAGCGATGGCTCGCCGACCAGCACCCGCCGGCCGAGGCGCGGCGGCCCGAGCCGGCACCCGGCGACGTCGTGCTGCAGATCTACACCTCGGGCACGAGCGGCGCGCCCAAGGGCGTGCTGCTGACCGCCGCCAATCTCGCCGCGAAGGTACCACGGGCGGCACTGGCCTGGGACCTCGGCGCCGGCTCGGTGAGCCTGCTGGCGACCCCGCTCTTCCACGTCGGCGGGCTCGGCTGGGGCCTCGCCGGGCTGCACGCCGGGGCCAGGACGATCGTGGCCACGTCGGCGGCGCCCACCGATCTGCTGGTGACGCTGCGGACCGAGCGGATCACGCACACGTTCCTGGTGCCGACGATGATCGAGCGGATGTGTGCGCTCGCCGGCACCACGCGACTCCCGGACCTGCACACGATCATCTACGGCGCGGCGCCGATCGACCCGCGCACCCGCCGGGCCGCCACCGACGTCTTCGGCTGCCGCCTGCTGCATGTGTACGGGCTGACCGAGACCACCGGCGCGATCACCCAGCTCGACGCGGGCGAGGTCGACCCGCTCGACCCGCGCACCGGGTCGGTCGGCCGCCCGTACCCGTGGGTGGCGATCTCGGTGCGTGACCCGCGCACCGGCGCGGAGCTGCCGCCCGGCCGGCCCGGCGAGATCTGGACCCGGTCCGCGCAGAACACCCCGGGGTACCACCGCGACGACGCCGCCACCGCCGAGCTGTACGGCCCCGGCGGCTGGCTGCGCACCGGCGACGGCGGCTACCTCGACGCCGACGGCTACCTGTTCGTCACGCACCGGATCAAGGACCTCATCATCTCCGGCGGCGAGAACGTCAACCCGGGCGAGGTCGAGGAGGTGCTCCGCCAGCACGCCGACGTGGCCGACGTCGCGGTCGTCGGCCTGCCGGACCGGTCGTGGGGAGAGGTCGTCACCGCCGTGGTCGTGCCCCGCCCCGGCCGCGCGCTCACCGAGGCGGACGTCCTCGCCTACGCCCACGGCCGGCTCGCCGGCTACAAGCGCCCGCGGCGCGCCCGCATCGTGGCGTCGCTGCCCCGCACAGCGACCGGCAAGGTGCTCAAGCACCGGCTGGTCGCCCAGATTGCCGCGACGGAGGCGACGTGAGCATGACAGAACCACATCAGCCGGTGCGGATCCTCGGGTTCGTCAACCACATCGCACCGGCGGCGGACATCGAGACGCACATCGCGACGGCGTTCGGCTGGGGCGTCGACGTCGTCGTCGCCCAGGGCACCGGCAGCGACTGGGGGCCGTACTGGCTGGGCTCGGGCGAGCAGGTCGCCGCGAACCAGGCCGCGAACGTCAGACCCTACGTCAAGGCGGCGCTCGCGCACGGGGTGCCGTTCGTGTTCTCGTTCGGCATCGCCGGCGCCGACGCCCACCTGGAGGCCTGCCTGGCCCAGTTCGACGCGCTGTGCGCGGCCGAGGGCTGGGACGTCTCGATCGGCGTGGTCCGCTCGGAGCTGGCGAAGCCGTACCTGACGGCCGCCCTCACTGCCGGCGCGGAGGTGGTGCCGGCCTCCGACGGCGCCGGGCCGGCCGGCCGGCTGAGCGTCGCCGACGTCGAGGCCGCCGACCGGATCGTGGCGCTGATCGGCCCGGAGCCGGTGATGGCGGCGCTGGAGCGCGGGGTTGACGGCGTCATCACCGGCCGGGCCCTGGACATCGGGCTGTTCATGGCGCTGCCGATGCTGCGTGGTATTCCGCCCGCGGTCGCCGCGCACGCCGGCAAGCTGCTGGAGTGCGGCGGGCTCGCGCTGTCGCCGGGCGACTCCGGGCAGTGCATCTGGGCGAGCCTCGACGCCGACGGCTTCGAGGTCCGCTCGCCCAACCCGGCCGCCACCGCGAGCGTCCGCTCGCTCGTGTCGCACACGTTCTACGAGCGGGCGCACCCGACGCTGGAGGAGAACCCGGGCGGCTGCCTCGACCTCGCCGACGCCCGCTACGAGCCGACCGTCACCGGTGTGCGGTGCACCGGCGCCCGGTGGATCGAGCGGCCGTACACGGTGCTGCTGGAAGGCGCGAAGCGGGAGGGGTTCCGGGCGATCTCCATGCTCGGGGTGCGCGAGCCCGCGCTGCTCGCGCAGGTACGCGACTGGACCGACGCGGCCGAGAAGACCCTGCGCGAGTCGGTGCGCTTCGCCGGCGCGATCGACGACGGCCGGCTGCGGGTGTCGACCCGCATCTTCGGCCTCGACGGCGTGCTCGGCCCGGCCGAGCCGGAGAAGATGGTCACCGGCCACGAGGCCGCGGTCGTCCTCGACGTGGTGGCCGAGGACCGAGCCCTCGCCGAGGAGGCCGCGTACTTCGGGTTCATCCGGCTCTTCATCGGCCCGTACCCGCAGCGCAAGACGACGGCCGGGAACGCGGCGGCGCCCTTCATGCCGGTGGTCATCCCGGTCTCCGAGGTCTACTCGTTCTCGATCTACCACCTGCTGCCGCTCACCGACCCGGTCGCGCCGTTCCCGGCGGCCGTGACCCGGTTCCCGCGCGGCCGCGACGATCGCCGAGAGGGGGTGTAACCGTGCGGCTGTACGACTGCGCGGCGATCATCCGCAGCAAGAACGCCGGACCGTTCACGGTGACGGTCGACATCTTCTTCGACGACCCGGCGATGTTCGCTCTCGCACGCGGCTCGCGGCTGCTCACCGCCGCCGGGGTCGCCGAGGCGTACGGCGTGGCGCCCGACACCGTCAAGGGCATCTACTGGGACGAGAGGATCCTCGCGGCGAAGGTGTCGCTGCTGCGCTGGTCGTCGAGCACCGACCGGTTCTGCGCCGACCTGTTCGGCGCTCACCTGCACACCCCGCTGGCCGCCGGAGTCCTCGCGTGAAGTGCGCCATCCTGCTCACCACCATCCACAGTGGAGCGTCCGACCCGCGGGTCCAGCGGCGCGAGCACGAGGAGCTCGTGCAGGCTGCCGACGAACTCGGCTTCGACGTGATGGTGGCCGGCCAGCACTTCCTCGGCGCCGAGCTGCGCTACTTCCAGCCCGTGCCGTGGCTTGCCCACATGGCCCGGTTCGGTCCGCGGCTGCGCACCGCCACCGGCATCATCCTGCTGCCGCTGGTGAATCCGGTGGAGACCGCGGAGCAGCTCGCCACGCTCGACGTGCTCAGCGACGGGCGGGCGGTCTTCGGCGTCGGCCTGGGCTACAGCGACCACGAGTTCGCTGCGTTCGGGGTCGCGCCCGGCACCCGGGTCGCCCGGTTCGAGGAGTCTCTGGCGCTGATCCGGCGGCTGTGGAGCGGCGAGACGGTCAACTTCCACGGCCGGTTCTTCAGCGTCACCGAGGCCCGACCGGCGGTGCTGCCGCTGCAACCCGGCGGCCCGCCGGTGTGGATCGGCGGCCAGGCGGCCGGCGCGGTCCAGCGCGCGGCGCGACTCGGCGACGCCTGGTACGCCCCGCCGTTCCCCACCCACGACGAATTGGCCCGGCTGCGTGCCCTGTACCTGCGGACCCGGCAGGAGGCCGGCCGGCCGGTCGCGGGCGAGTTTCCGGTACGCCGCGAGCTACTCATCGCGCCGACCCGGCAGGCCGGGCTCGCGGCGGCGCTGGAGCGCTACCGCGCACGGTACGAGATCTACCGCAAATGGGGCCTGCAGGGCGAGAACACACCGGTCGGTGCGGGCGGCGAACAGGTGCGCACCGACATCGCCGACCGGTTCGTCCTCGGCCCGCCGCAGGAGTGCGCGGAGCAGCTCGACCGGCTGCGCACCGAACTGGGCATGACCCATTTCGTCTACAAGCCGCACTGGCCGGGCCTGCCGCACGCCGAGGCGATGCGCCAGCTGGAGCAGTTCGGCACACAGGTCATGCCGCTGTTCGCGGCGAACCGGGGCGGCGCGGCATGAGGCTCGAACCGGGCATGGTCGCGGTCGTTACCGGTGCGGCGAGCGGCATCGGCCGGGCCCTGGCCACAGGGCTCGCGGCTCGCGGGCTCGACCTCGCGCTCACCGACGTCGAGGCGGCCGCCCTCGACGGCACCGTGGCCGGCCTGCCCGGGACGGCCTCGGTGCTCGCCGCCGCCTTCGACGTCGCCGACCCGGCCGCCGTCGACGGCTTCGCGGCCGCCGTCGAGGCCCGCTTCGGCCGGGCCGACCTGGTCTGCAACATCGCCGGTGTGGTCGGCCCCCGCGTGCCGACGTGGCAGCAGCGTCCCGCCGACTGGCAGTGGATCCTGCAGGTGAACCTGATCGGGCCGGCCAATGTGCTGCGCGCGTTCCTGCCGATGCTGCTCGCTCGCGGCAGCGCTCACGTCGTCAACGTCGCCTCGATCGCCGGCCTCGCGCCGATCGCTGGCGGCGGCAACGCCCCGTACGCGGCGAGCAAGTTCGCCGTGGTCGGGCTCAGCGAGACGCTGCGGGTCGAGCTGGACGCGGTCGCCCCAACCGTCGGCGTGACCGTGGTGTGCCCGGGCCCGGTTGCCACGCGGATCCGCGAGGCCGAGCGGAACCGGCCGGTGGCGCTGGGCGGTGGCACCCCGGTGACGCCGCCGACATTCACCAACGCGGCGCCGTCGATCTCGGCGGACGACGCGGCGGCGCAGATTGTCGCCGCCGTCGAGGCGGACCGGCCGTACCTGCTGACGAACCCGGAAAACGCCGCCGAGGTGCGGGCCCGCCACGCCCGCGTGGAGCGCTGCCTGCCGTGAGCGCCTACCAGCGGGGCGGGCGGTGCTCGAAGAAGGCCGCCGTACCCTCCCGCAGGTCGGCGCCGAGGAAGAGCGGCAGGTTCAGGAACTGGGCGGCGTCGATCGCGGCACCGGCCGGCATCTCCGACAGCAGCTGGAACGCCGCCCTGCCCAGCCGCACCGCCTGCGGGCTGGTGCGGGCGAACAGCTCGCCGTAGTGGTCCACGCCGGCGAGCAGTGCGTCAGCGTCGGGGTACACCCGGCTGACGAAGCCGACCCGGTGCGCGTCGTCCGCGCTCAGCGGCTCGCCGGTCATCATCATCTCCAGCAGCAGCTTGCGGGGCAGTGACCGGGCCAGCTGCGCGACGATGATCATCGGGAAGAGACCGACCTTGACCTCGGGCATCGCGAACCGGGCACCGCGCGTGGCCAGGACGACGTCGCACATGCCGGCCAGGCCCATGCCGCCCGCGTACGCCGGGCCGTTGACGGCGGCCAGTACGGGCTTCGGCGCCCGCAGCATGAGCTTGTGCAGGTCGACGATCGCCTCGGGCCAGGCGTACGCCTCCTCGACCGGCATCCGGCCGAAGCGCTCCATCTGCCGAAGGTCGCCGCCGGCGCAGAAGGCCGGTCCCGCGCCGGTCACCGCGACGGAGCGCACCGCCGGGTCCTCGAACAGCGTGCCGAACACGTCGCGCAGGGCTGCGGCACTGTCGCGGTCGAGGGGGTTGCGGTCCTCGGGCCGGTTGAGGGTCACCAGCGCCACCGTCCCCCGGCGGCTCACCAGGACCGGGTCAGGCGTCCGCACCGTCCAGCTCCATCCGCAGCAGCCAGGCGTACATCACCTTGCCGAGATGGTCGGAGCGCAGCGACATCGTGCCGCCGCCGTCGAGAGCCCCGGCGAGGACGAAGTTCAGCGCCCGGATCCCGGGCATCTCGTACCGGTCGACCGTGCCCTTCACCAGGTCGCCGAAGTGCGCCTTGACCCGCTCGGCGGTCAGCGCTCGGCGCAGGATCGCGTAGCCGGCGTCGTCGTAGGCGACGAGGCCGACGTTGCACACGTCGCCTTTGTCGCCGGAGCGGCCGTGCGCGAGATCGGCGACGCGGACCATTCTCAGACCTCCAGCAGACGCACGGACTGGGTGACGAGCTGCCGCGGGATCAGGCACGGCCAGATCGCGAACAGCTCCTTGAGCGGTGGGCGGGTGCCGACGCCGGCGACCCCCGCCGGGCCGTTGTTGTAGAGGGGGACGCTCTCGGTGAACACCTTGCGGGCCTCGGCGGCGTCGCGGCAGCGGGCCGCGTACCGCACGACGACCTCGGGCAACTCGGGATCGTCGGGCGGCGGGATCCGGCTGCCCCACATCGAGTTGTGGCCGATGTACTCCACGAGGTCGTCCTCGTGGACGAAGCCGGCCCGTGCCAGGCGGCTGCGCAGGAACGAAAGGCCGCGCCGAGCCTTCGCGGAGGCGTCCGGCCAGGTGTACGTGAACACAGCCGCGCCGACGAACCCGGCCCGGTAGCCCATGTTCACCTTCAGCGTGGCCGGGCGCGGCCGGCCGGTGACGCCGCCGATGCGGACTCGGTCGGGGCCTTCCTGGGTGAGCGTCAGCCCGCTGAAGTCCGCCGTCACGTCCGCGGTGAGGTAATTGGCCGGGTCGTGAATCTCGTAGACCATCTGCTCGCTGACCGTGCCGACGTCGACCCGGCCGCCGCTGCCCGGCGTCTTCGTGACGACCGCCGAGCCGTCCTCGGCGACCTCGGCGATCGGGTAGCCGAGCGTCTCGAGTCCGGGCATGTCCTGCCAGCCGCCGGCGTAGAGCCCGCCGGTCGCCTGGCCGCCGCACTCGACCGCGTGGGCCGCGGCGGTCGCCCGGCCGAGTCGCTCCCAGTCGTCGGGCGCCCAGCCGAACTCGTGGATGAGCGGGCCGAGGTACAGCGCGATGTCGGTGACCCGCCCGCAGACGACGATGTCGGCGCCCCGGCCCAGTGCCTCGACGATGCCCTCGGCTCCGGTGTAGACGCAGGCGTGTGTCAGCCGGTCCCGCACTGTGGACAGCTCGGCACCGGTGTCCAGGTTGGTGAACGGGACGCCGAGGCCCATGAGCCGGTCGATGTCGGACCGGATGTCGTCGCCGGTGACCACGGCGATGCGCACGTTGCCGAGGCCGAGCTCCTTGACCAGCTCGGCGATCCGGTCGGCGCACGCGACCGGGTTGGCGCCGCCGGCTTTTGGTCACGACCTTGACGCCCTTCGCCACGCAGGCCGGCAGCGCGCCGCGGAGCAGGTCGACGACGTCGCGGGTGTAGCCGTGGGCCGGGTTCTTCTCCCGCTGCTTCGACAGGATCGACATCGTCAGCTCGGCCAGGTGGTCGCAGCAGAGGTAGTCGACGTCGCCGCGCCGCACCATGTCGATGGCCGGCTGAACGCTGTCGCCCCAGAACGCCATGCCCGCGCCGAGCCGCACGGTCCTCACGGGCGCGCCTCCCCCGCGGTGCGGTCCTTGACCAGCTTGCGGGCGAGTGAGTCGAGGATGACCTCCGTCGCGCCCTCGTAGATGCGCATCGGCCGGGCCTCGCGGTACAACCGCTCGATCCGGCTGCCCCGGACCAGCCCGAACCGCCCCATCACCTGCACCGCCCGGTCGACGACCCGGCCGGCGACCTCGGTCGCGCCGACCTTGGCCAGCGACGACAGGTGCAGGTTCGCGAGCGGGTCACGGGCCGCAGCGGCCGCAGCGCGGTAGGTGAGCGCCCGCGCCATCTCGATCTCGGTCCAGCAGGTGGCGAGCGCGCCAGGGATGCCGCCGAGCCGGGCGAGCGGCGTGCCGAACTGCTCCCGTCCGGCAGCGTGCCGGACCGCTTCGTCCAGCGCGGCATCGGCGAGGCCGACCGCGGCGCCCGCGACGGAGACCCGGAACGTGGCAAGGGTGGCGAGCACCAGGCGGAACCCGCCGCCCGGGTCGCCGATGCGGTTGCCGGCCGGCACCCGCACTCCGTCGAGCACGACGTCGCCGAGGACGTGCGGCGCGATGATCTGGTGCGGGCTGCTGGTGGTGAGGCCCGGCGCGTCGGCGGGCACGAGCACCAGGGAGTAGCCGTCGCCCTCGCGGACCAGCACGCAGTACAGCCCGGCGTCGCCGGCGTTGGTGATGAACGACTTGTGGCCGGTCACGACGAGCTCGTCGCCGTCCGGCTTCGCGGTGGTGGCGATCGCGCGCAGGTCGGAGCCGACCTGAGGCTCGGTCAGCGCGAGCGCCGCGACCGCCTCCAGCGCGGCGACCCGGGGCAGCCAGCGCGAGCGCAGTTCGGCCGACCCGGCGTGCGAGATCGCGAACGACCCGATCCCCTGCATCGCGAACAGCGAGTCGAGGTGTGCACTCTCGGCAGCCAGCGCCTCCCGCACGACCGTGACGGCGAGCGAGTCGACCCGCTCGAACCGCCCGCCGTAGGCGGCGGGGACGACGACGCCGGCCAGGCCGCTGCGGACCAGCGCGGCGCGGGTCGCCTCGTGGACCCGCGACGACTCGTCGGCCTCGGCGGCGAACGGCCGCACCGACGCGGCGAGCGCCCGGGCCTGCGCCTGCAGGTCCCGGTAGGCCGGCGGGAGCTCAAAGGGCTCGTCAGACATCAGGCGCTCCCGCACAATTTGGGCAGGACCTCGATGCCGAACCGCTCCAGCTGTCGCATGGCGTCGGCGTGCGGCAGGCCCTGCCAGTGGGCCTTGAACATGAAGTGCGTCATGCCGAGCTCGTCCCGCAGCGCGCCGAGCCGGTCGACGCACTCGTCGGGCGAGCCGACGATGAACTGCTGCTCGACGTCGATGCCGACGCCGGTACCCGCCTGCGCGGTCGCGGTCGGTGTGTGCTCGCCGCCGAGCCCCCACGACCGGTACGTCTGGTACCGCAGCGCGCTTCGCCGGCGGGCCAACTCCTCGGCCTCCCGGCGGGTGTCGGCGACGATCAGCTCCCGCCGCAGCGGGAAGGCGCCGTCGGTCGGCAGGCCGTGCGCCGCCCGCTCCTCCAGGAACGCCGCGCGCAGCGCGGCCAGGCCGGCGTGGCTCGGGAACGGCGGGGCGTACCAGGCGTCGCCGAGCCGGGCGGCCCGACGGACCGCGGCCTCGGACTGCCCGCCCACCCACACGGGCGGCCCGCCGGGGCGGGTGGGTTGCACGGCCGGGAGCACGTCCTCGACCTGCCAGAACCGGCCGGTGCGGTTGACCGGCCGACCGGACCACAGGTCGCGGATGAAGGACAGAGCCTCCTCGAAGCGGCGCACCTTCGTCCGCCCGTCGATGCCGAACGCGCGGAACTCGCGCTCCGAGTAGCCGAGGCCGACCCCGAAGACGGTCCGGCCGCCGGTGAGCACGTCGAGCGTGGCGACCTGCTCAGCCATGTCGACCGGGTTGGCCATCGACAGCAGGATGATCCCGGTGACCACGGTCATCGTCGGCGCCGCCGAGGACAGCCAGGTCAGGTAGGGCACCGGCTGGTAGTAGCGCAGCTCGGCGCCGAGGAAGTGCTGGCCGCACACCATGTGGTCGAAGCCCAACTCCTCGGCCGCGCGCACGAGCTCGCGGTGCTCGGCCAGCTGCTTCTGGTACGGCGTCTCCGCACCGTAGATGGGTGTCGGCAGGATGCCGAAGTGGAGCCCGTTCACGCCGCCACCCCGGCGCGCAGGACGGTGCGGTGGCGGTCCATCCGCTTCCAGCCCAGCGCATCGTCGGCGATGAGCAGCGCCTGGATGTTGGCCGATCCCTCGCCGGTCTGCCACAGCTTGGCGTAGTTGAGGTACGTGCTGATCGGCAGCTCGTCGCTGAACGCGGCGCCACCGAAGATCTCCGCGGTGGCCTGCGCCGCCCTGTTGCACACCTCGCCGGCGAAGTACTTGGCGATCGAGCTCTCCCGGGTGGCGATATCGCCCATCTCGTACCGCGCCGCAGCCCCCGCCACCAGAGCACGGGCCGCCGCCACCTCGCAGGTCATGTCGGCGATCTGCTTCTTGATCAGCTGGAACGTGCCGATCTTCGCGCCGAACGCCTCACGGGTGTCGGCGTAGGCGACGGCGGCGTCGAGGCACGCCTGTGCCAGCCCGACGGACCGGGCGGCCACCGAGAGCCGGCCGAAGTCCATAGCGTTCATCGCGACGACGAAGCCCTGCCCCTCCGCGCCGAGGAGGTTGGCGGCAGGGACGCGCACGTCGTCGAGTGCGATCGCGTTCGTCGGCATGAGCCTGCCGAGCACCCGGCAGGGCACCCGCGTCGGCTGGAATCCCGGGGTCGCGGCCGGCACGACGAAGGCCGAGACGCCCTTGTGGCCGGCCGCCGGGTCGGTCTTGGCGTAGACGATCGCCACGTCGGCGACGTTGGCGTTGGTGATCCACATCTTCGCGCCGTTGAGCACGTAATCGTCGCCGTCGCGGACCGCCCGGGTGCGCATGGCGCCGAGGAAGTCGGAGCCGCCGTCGGGCTCGGTCATGGCGTTGCAGCCGAGGATCTCGCCGGTCACCAGCCGCGGCACGTAGCGCTCGACCAGGTCGGGCGAGCCCCAGTTGGCGATCGTCAGCGGCACCGTGGCGGCCTGCAGGTTCATGCCGGCCGACAATGGCGGGTAGACCCAGGCCAGCTCCTCGGCGACGGCCGCGAGCGCCCGGAACCCAGCGCCCGTGCCGCCGAGCGACTCGGGGAAGCAGCAGCCGAAGAAGCCCAGCTCGCCCATCTGCCGGTAGAGCTCGCGCGGGAACTCGCCCGTGTCCTCCAGCTCCTTGAACCGCGGGCGGACCCGGTCGACTCCCCACTGGTGGACGAGCCGCCGCAAGGCAGCCAGGTCCTCATCGGTCGTCTCCGCCACCGCAGTCATCGACGCTCCCTACCGCCAGATTCAATGCTAATGTTACATACCATTATCCGACAGTCAACGGGGCCACGACGAGAGGAGCGGACGTGACCGCAGCACCACAACGGCAGCCCGGCGTGATGATCGCGATGTTCGACATCCCCGAGGCGCTCGACGAGGAGTTCAACGCCTGGTACGACGAGGAGCACATCCCGGAGAAGGTCGGCCGCGTCCCCGGGTTCCTGCGGGCGCGCCGCTACAAGGCGCTCGACGGCCGGCCGAACTACCTCGCCGTCTACGAGCTCGAGGACATCTCCGTCATCGAGGACTCGGCCTACCTCGCCAACTACCGCAGCGCCACCAGCACGACCGAGCGCATGAAGGCCAAGGCCAAGACGTTCTACCGCAACGTGTACGTGCAGATCGGCGACTTCCACGGTATCCCGCTGCCCGGTGAGGCAAACGATGCGTGACGTCGACGTCGAGGCCCGGCTCACCCGCCTGGAGGACGTCGAGGCGATCCGGGACCTCGTCGCCCGCTACGGCTTCGCCATTGACGATCGCGACCTCGACGGCGTCAAGGTGCTCTTCGCCACGGAGGGCAGCCTGCAGACGGCGAGCGGGCCGAGCAAAGGCAAGGGCGTCGACGCGGTGGGCGACTACTTCGCCGGCCGGTTCGCCGTCCTCGGTCCGACCCACCACTTCACCCACGACCACGTGATCGACTTCGACCCAGCCGACCCCGCAATCGCCCACGGCCGGGTCGCCGCACACGCTGAGGTCTGGCGCGACGGCCGGCCGATGCTGACCGCCCTGCGCTACCTGGACACGTACGTCAAGAAGCCCGAGGGCTGGCGGTTCCTGTCCCGCACCCAGGCGTACCTGTACTTCGTCGACGTGCGGCAGTATCCCGAGGCGCTCGGCGCGAAGCTGCGCGTGCGCACAGGCGAGACCGAGGCCGACTGGAAACCGGCGGACTGGCCGGCCGGACTGTAACCGCCGAATGAGGAAGGTAGGTCCATGATGCAGACCGAGCGGTTCCCCCACCTGTTCTCGCCGATCACGGTCGGCACGATGCGGCTACGCAACCGGGTCATGATGCCGCCGCACGCCTCGGCCATCGGCAACATCTTCGGCACCGACGACGAAGCGGCCCGCAACATCGCGTACTTCGAGCAGCGCGCCCGGGCCGGTGTCGCGTGGATCGGCAGCCTGTCCACGCATCTGCGCAACGCCCTCATTCCCGGCTTCGAGCCCACCGGTGTGGGGGCGGCAACCACCGGATTCTTCCGGCTGCCGTGGTTCGTCGAGCGCGTCCAGCAGTTCAGCGACGCGATGCACACGCTCGGCACCGCGGTGACCGTGCAGATGGTCCACCAGGGCGGGATGCCCCACGGCCCGTCACCCGTGATGAGCGCGCCGACGATCAACCTGATGCCGCACGTCATGGACGAGGACGACATCGCCGCCTTCGTCCGGGAGTACGCCGAGTCGGCCAAGCTTTCGCAGGCGGCCCGGGCGGACGGTGTCGAGCTGCACCTCAACCACGACGACCTCCACGAGTGGTTCCTGTCGCCGTTGACCAACAAGCGCACGGACCGTTACGGCGGGTCGCTGGAGAACCGCGCCCGCTTCTCAGTCGAGGCCTTGCGGGCGATCCGAGAGGTCATCGGCGACACCATGACGCTCGGGATCCGGCTCAACATCCGGGAGGAGCTCCCGGGCGGATATGACGTGCAGGGCGGTGTCGAGCTCGCGCAGTACTTCGAGTCGACCGGCCTGATCGACTACGTCCACGGCGTCGTCGGCAGCCCCTGGGGCAACCCGAGCTACATCCAGCCGACCTACTACGAGCCCGCGCAGTGGGCCGACCTCGCGGGCGAGCTGAAGCGCGCGCTCAGGCTGCCCGTCATCCACACGGGGCGGGTGAACAGCCCCGAGGTGGCCGAGCGGGTCCTCGCGACCGGCAACGCCGACATCGTCGGCATGGCACGCGCGCACATCGCCGACGGGGACCTCTTGCTGAAGGCCCGTGACGGCCGGCTCGCGGACATCCGCCCCTGCGTCGGCGGCAACGAATGCATCAGCCGCCGTTACGTGGAAGGGTTGCCGTTCGGCTGCGCGGTGAACCCGCACACCAGCAACGAGGTCGACGGTCCGTGGCCGGCGCCGGCCCGCCGGCGGACGCTGCTCGTGGTCGGCGGCGGCCCCGCCGGGATGGAGCTGGCGGCGCTCGCCCGCGAGAGCGGCCACGAGGTCGAACTGTGGGAGGCGGCGGACGAGCTCGGCGGGCAGCTGCGCTACGTCGTCAAGGCACCGCAGCACGCCGGCTACGAACAGTACCTGGACTGGCAGCGCCGGCGCCTGGCGCACCTCGGCGTGGCGGTCACACTGGGCCGGCGCGCCGACGTCGGCGACGTGCTGGCCGCCGGCGCCGACATCGTGGCGGTCGCCACCGGCGCCTCGCCGCGGACCCCGGCCATCCCGGGGGTCGGCGGGGCTCACGTCCTGGACATCCGCGACGTCCTGCTGGGCACCGCGCGGCCCGGCCGCCGGGTGCTGGTCATCGCGCAGGACGACCATGTGGCCCCACTGTCGGTGGCCGACTTCCTGTCCGAGCGCGGTCACCAGGTGACGATGGTGTACGCCACGCAGGGCCCGGCGCCGCTGCTCGGCCGCTACATCATCGGCGGCATCCTGGGCCGGCTGAGCCACCAGGACGTCCGGATGCACTTCATGGAGGAGGTCGTCGGCATCGGCGCCGACACTGTGCAGACCCGCAACGTCTACTCGATGCGGACCCGCACGCTCGGGACCTTCGACTCGGTGGTGCTCGCCTGCGGCAGCGTCTCGGACTCGGCGCTGTTCGCCGGGCTCAAGCACCGGCGGTCGGAGGTCCACATCCTCGGCGACGCTTACGCACCCAGGCGGCTCGTATTCGCGACCCGGCAGGCGTACGCGCTGGCGCGGCTACTGGTACCCGCATCCGCGTGATCGACAGGCTATCCGGCAAGGTCGGGACATGCGGCCGCCGCGCAGGCCGTGGTCAGCCGGGCCGCAACGCGAGCGGGCCGTCCGCGGTGGAGTCGAGTTCAGGGAGCGCTCGGCAGAGCGGCCCTCTTACTTGACGTCGAACCTGCGCGCGGCCAGATCCACCGTTGCCGACAGGCCCACTCCCCCACCAACCGGACGCCGTAAGACCTGCATCATGATCAGGTATCCGCGCCAATCCGTTGTGCCTTCGTCTGAGCCTGCGCGCCCCACAACCCCGAGGTGGCCGCCGGCCCCATCCGGCAGCCGTCACGAATGTTTCGCCGCGACAGCCGACGCCCGGCCCTCATCGCGGGCACGGTCGAGCAGCAGCGCGAGCCGCTGCCGGCGTTGCCGGCGGACGGTCCGGATGCCGAGGACGAGCGCGGCAAGGAGCAGCGCCAGCGCCAGTTGCGACCAGGGCAGCGCCCAGGTCGTCACGGTGGCCGAGGTACGGCGGATGTCGGCGCCGGCCAGGTCACCGCCGAGCATTGACGGGGTCACCTCGACGGTGGTGCGGAGGTGGCCGAGCGCCCATACGCCGCCGATGCGGGACTCGACCGTCCGAGTGCCGCCGGGCAGCAGTTCCTCGACGTCGGTGGTGGTATCCTGGCCGGTCAAGCCGAACAGTTCGGCGACCGTCACCCGGCTCTTCCCGGCGGTCCAGATGTTACCGTCGTTGGCCACCGTGTACCGGACCCGGATCGTGCCGCTGGAGAACGGGTTCCACGAGGGTGTGTAGGTTGCGCTGAAGTCCTTGACCGGCAGCGTCGCAGTAACCGTGCCGGTGACCCGCATCATGACCCGGAACCCGACCCGGCTCTCGACGTTGACGGTGCCGCCGGCGCTCGTGATCGTTGCCGCGATGCCGGCCGGGTGGTCGCCGGGGGCGGCGCCCTTCGGCACGGTGATGGTGAACGGCACCACCGTCGTCGCTTTCGCCCCGACGGTGACCTTATCGTGCACCGCGATCCACGTCCCGCCGTCGACGGAGGGGCGGTCGGACGCAAGCATGTTGAAACGTCCCTTGTCGGTGAGGTAGCCGTCGGCGGCCTTCAGGGAGAACACGACGGCTGCGTCGCTGAAGTTCCGCACCGCTAGATACTCGGTGACTGCCTGCCCGGGATCGAGGGTCCGCTCGATCCACCGGCGCCCGTCCGGACCACTCGGGGAGGCCGGCTGCACCGTCCAGGTGAGTGTCGCCCCCGCAGGTTCCGCCCCGGCGACGCCAGGCGTGACCGGCACAGCGAGGAGCACGACGGCGAGCACGGCAAGACACCGGCGCAGCAGGGTGACGGTCATGACGACAGTCCTTCCACGGGGTGAGGGCCGTTGCGGGCCCCCACCGACTCATACCTTGGGGGTTATGCAGGGATCATGCGGGAGTCATCCGGCGCAGTTGACGCCGAGATGTTCGGCGGTGAACTCGGATGTCACGCTTTTGCCGTTCACGGTTCCGGTGGCCCTCACGGTGACTACGCCGGCCGCGGCAGAAGCCGCCCGCGTGGCGAACTGCTGGTAGGCGTTCGCACCGGGCGCGACCCCGGTGAACGACCGCTCACCGTACGGGGTCTGCAGGGTGATGTCCACCGCCGAGCCGTGGTCGTTGCGCGCCTGCACGGCGACGAACGCCTTACCGGCGACGCAACGTGCCTGCGCGGTGATCGTGACAGGCAGCGTCGGCCCCTGGACGTCGACCTGGAACGAAGCGGTCTTCGTGCTGCCGACCACCGTGTACGACACGGTGATGGTCTGCGTCCCGGGCGTGGCCGGATCGTATCCCAACACCGAGTACCCGCCGTACCCCTGGGCCAGGGCCTCGGCCTGCACGCCGTCGGTGTAGTCGGCCGTGACCACGAGTCCGGCCAGGTCGAGGGACTCACCGACGGAGTAGGTCGTCTTGGCCGGGGGCGCCTGGACCGCGATCGACGACAGGTCCGCGCCGCGCAGGGCGGCGTGCTCTGCCTGGGTCAGCGCGAAGATGTTCCCGTGACGGATGACGCCGAGCGCCAGGTTGTAGTTCGGCTTCTGCGTCCAGTTGATGGGCGTCCACTCGCCCGAGGTGAGATCACCCCAGTAGGGGTGGAGCTGTTCCTCCAGGCGGGTGCCCGACGGTGAGCCGAGCCACTTCTGGTCCGCGTACATGTAGTAGCCCTGCCCGCGCATGTCTCCGGGGTTTGCCTTGACGACCATCGGCGCCTCGGCATACGTGGTGTTCATCGCGTCGTGGGTGATGCAGCTCGAGACGAGCTCCCATTGCTCAGGCGGTGCGAGGATCGACGTCGCCCGTTCCTGGTAGATGTCCTCGGAGCCGCACGAGGGGACGTACTTGGTGGTCCCGACGCCGGTGGACGTGCGGTCAGTGACGAGCCGGTGGTAGTACCCATCCTTGTCGTCCTTGATGATGACGGCGTCGAGCGTCCCGTGACCGGGCCGACCGATCATCACCTGCGGCGGGGTGAACGTCACGAAGTCTCGCGTCGTGGTGTAGAGGGTCTGGTTTCTCGTGAGCGGGTAGCGGCCGTTCGGATCATTCCGGTCGGGCGTGTAGTACGTCCCGGCCCGGTACATCGACGACGTCCAGTACACGACGAACGCCCCGATCGACCCGTCCCAGATCGCCTCCGGGGCGAACGTCATTCCCGCCTCGTCCGGAGCGACCCGCACATGCCGCTGCTCCGACCAGGTCCGCAGGTCCGTCGACTCCCAGACCTCAATGTATCGACTGGCATCGCTCTGCGCCCAGTCCCAGCCTCGCCACCCGTACGCCGTGCCGTCGACGTTCAGGTCGGTGGCGATGAGATAGAACTTGTCCCCGTCCGGCGAACGGACGATGGAGGGGTCGCGCACGGCGTGCATACCCTTCGTGGACGGCAGGACCACCTGCCCGTTGTTGACCGCCACCCAGCGGCTCGCGTCGTTGCCGACGCTCGAGGCCATGTAGACCTGCTGTCCCGCCTGACTGTTCGACCTGGCAAAGTTCACCATGCCATACCGCGAGAACTGGGCTGGCTGCACCGCAGCGCGCACCGTCAGCGCAAAGTCACGGCACGCCTCAACGCCATCGACGTTGATGCACGCCGTCAACGTCACCACCGCCGGCGCGGCACCGGCCGGCGGGCGATGTACCACACCTGCCGCGACCGCACCATCCGCAGTGTCCGAGACGATGGCCGGGCGCGACGACGTCCACCGCACCACCGCACCCGGCACCACCGCCACCGCCGTCGGCAACGTCACATTCCCCCGCACATCATCAGCGCCGGGAATGGTGATCCCGGCCAATGCCTGCTCCGCGACCTGGGTCGCCGCAAGAACCTCGGCATGTGCTGCCTGGCCACCCCCCGCAACCAGGCCCACGCCTACGAGCACCGCTGCCGTTGACGACGCCGTGAAGTGCCGCCGCCACCGAGCTTTCATCGGCATGCTGTCTTCCTTCTTTACTGGAGGTGTGCCGTCTAGCCGCATTTGGCGGAAACGATCGAAGAGTGGGGGCCGCTGCGGCGCGGCCCCCACTCGTGCATTACTCGAACAGCGACAGGGTCAGCGTCGAGGTGTACTGGCCTGCGGCCACCTCAGCCGGGGTGCGCAGGTACAGGTCGGCATTCACGGAGTACGAGTCACCGGCGACGGCTTCGGAGTCGTACGTCGAGACCAGCAGTTCCTGGTCCGTCAGACCCACGTTGTTGCCGGGCTGAGTCGGCTCGTCGAGGACGGTCACGACCTCTTCGCCCTCGGTCACCAGACCAGTCCCGCCACCGTCGATGAGGTGCGGCTTCCAGCCGAGGTGGTCGGCACTGATCGGGGCCTGGCCCGCGGTGCCGACGAAGTTGGTCGCGCTGCCCAGCACGGCCCAGGCCGCACCGGCGGGCACCTCGTCGGCGGTGCGGGTGTCGGTGACGGTCACGGTGGGCAGGGTGCCGACGAACTGCCGGACCAGCAGGGTTGAACCGTCCTCGGACAGCGCGACGGAGTTGCCCGCGATGGACAGGGCGAGCACGCCCGGCTCGCGGATCTCCTCGATGTCGACCGTCACCTGCACGTCGGCACCGTCACCGTCCTCGGCCATCGCGGGCGACGGCAACGCCATCGTCCCGGCCAGGACTGCGCCTGCGGCGCTCGCAGCGAGCAGACGCTTGCGATTCCTTGTGTTCATGCGATGCTCCGTTGTCTTCCTCGTTCGATGGGGGATCAGGCGGCGCAGTTCGCGCCGGTGTGTTCTGCGGTGATGACGGTCGTGACATCGTTGCCGTCCAAGGTCCCCTTGGCGCGGATCGTGACGGGTCCGGCAGCTACCGAGGTCGACCGCGTGGCGAAGGACTGGTAGGCGTTGGCGCCCGGCGCGACGCCGGCGAACGACCGGGTGCCGTATGGCGTCTCCAGCGTGATGTCCACCGGAGCGTTGTGGTCGTTGCGGGCCTGCACGGCGACGTACGCCTTCCCCGAGGTGCACCGCGCCTGGGCGTTCACGGTGACCGGCAGGTCGGCCCGGCGGTCGAACTTCCAGGAGTCGAGCTCGAACAGGTCCTGGCCGGCCGGGCCCTCGTAGGTGAAGTAGACGTCGTGCACGCCGGTGGCGCCGTCGAGGGCGGCGGTCACCTCGGCCCACTCGCCGCTCGGCGTGCCGGCCTGGATCGTGCCGGCCACCGGACCGGCGACGCTGTCGAGGCGCACCTGGATCCGCGCCCCGGCCGCCAGCGTGCGCACCTTCGCGGTCACGGTCTTGGCGCCGCCCGTGCCGAAGTCGACGGCCGACAGGGCCGTCCAGTCGCCGTTGTCGACGTCACGCACGACCAGGTTCGGGGCCGAGGCACCGAACTGGGCCGACCCGCCGTCGATCTTGGCGGTGGCGATGCCCTTGCTCCAGCCGAGCGTCTCGGCCTCGAACACCCGGTACGGGTTGAAGTTGCGGACCTGGTCCACGCCCGCGTAGGTGCCGACGACCTGCCGGATCGTGCCGTCCGGGTTGAAGGTCATTTCCTGGATGTGGGGGCTGCGGTATCCCTGGGTGGTGTTGCCGTTGATCCGCTTGTTGAGCGTCGGGGCGTGGTAGGTGAAGTAGTACTTGCCCTCGAACTCGAACACCGACTGGTGGTTGTTGCCGCCCGTGCCTGCGCCGAAGAACTGCGACTGATTCGGGAACAGCACACCCGCGTACGTCTCCTTGGGCCACGACATCGGGCTGTCGGACATCATGTACCCGATCTGGCCGCCGCCGGGGTAGCCGGGCAGCGGTGTCTGGTTGCCGCCGAAGTCGCTGCCGCCGAAGTGCGAGGAGTAGGAGAGGTAGTACTTGCCTTGGCGCTTGAAGACGTGCCCGGCCTCGAATGCAACCGGCGCGTCGACCACGACGGCCGACCCCTGCGTGGAGACCATGTCGTCGCCGAGCTCGATCGCGCGGATGTTCTTCGGGTTGTTGAAGCGCTCGGCGGCCGGCATGCTCGTCGCGGCCGGGCCGCCGCCGAAGTACAGGTAGGCCTGGCCGTCGTCGTCGACGAGTGGCGCCGGGTCGAACTTCCAGGCGACGGCTTCCGCGCCGGGGGTGCTGCCGTTGATCAGCGTGGTCGTGCGTTCGCTGGTCCACGGCCCGAGCGGCGACGCCCCGGTGACGACGTTGCTCGACCCTCCGCCGTTGGCGTAGTAGAGGAAGAACTTCTCCTGGCCGTTGACCACCTTGCGGGCCATGCCGGGAGCCCACGAGTTGCTGGTGAACGGCGCGGCGCCGGTGGGGCCGGCGACCTGGATCTCGCCGTGGTCGGTCCAGTTCACGAGGTCGTCGGAGGAGATCAGCGTGATCTGGTTGATGCTGCCGTAGTTGATGGCCGCGGAGACGCCGGTGACCGGGTCAGGTGCGTAGCCCTGGGTGTCGTTGGTCATGTACATGTACACCCGGCCGTTGTGCACGAAGCCGAACCCGTCGGCGCCGAACTTGTGCCCGATGAGCGGGTTGTGCTCGCCGGGCAGCTTGCCGACGACCTCGATGGTCTTCGACGGCGCCGGGGGTGGCGGCGCGCCGACCACGGACACGTCGTCGAGCTTGAAGTCCATGAGGTGGGTGTCGGGCGCCGACGACGGGGTCGACGTCCACGGCGTCTCGAAGAACAGCCGCGCGGTCGACACGTTCTGGCTGGACGGGATCGTGAACGTCCCGGCGAACTGGGCCCACTGGCCCTTGGTTGCCGTGACGCTGACCAGGTTGGTGTAGGTGCCGCCGCCATAGTGCATCGTGGCGAAGAACTGCTTCGTCGCGGGACTGTTGGGGTTCTCGTACTTGATCCGCGCGTTCAGGGTGTAGGTCTGCCCGGCCTGCACCTTGCCGCTGAGGTCCTGCATCGGCCCGGATCCCGTCGTCGTGCGGCTGGTGACCAGCACCGCGCTGGCGCCGGAGTAGGCGTCCGAGGTCGATGAGAGCGTGGCGGTGTCGGTGGCGTTGCCGTTGTTCACGAACCAGCTCGTGAGGCCGTTCTCGAACCCGCCGTTGACGATGAGGTTCTCGTCGGCGGCCCGGGCCGGAGAGGCCGCGGCGACGAGGCCAGCGGCGAGCAGGGCACCCACGGCCGCCGCTCTTCGGAAGCGATGGACCATGTACATCCTCCTTGGTCTTCTGGGGTGTGCGGTACCACGGGGCCGGCCGTCGACCGGCCCCGGGCAACGGATGCGGGTCAGGCGCAGCTGACGGCGGTGTACTGAGCCGTCCGGACCGTCGTCACCTCTTTGCCGCCGACGGTCCCGACGGCGCGGACGGTGACCGTGCCGGCCGGCACCGACCCAGCACGCGTGGCGAACTGCTGGTACGCGTTGCCGCCTGGCGCAACGGCCGTGAACGACCGCTCGCCGTACGGGGTCTGCAGGGTGAGGTTCACCGGCGCGTCGTGGTCGTTGCGGGCCTGCACGGCGATGTACGCCTTGCCGGCGACGCACCGGGCCTGCGCCGAGACCGTGACGGGCAGGGCGGGATCGGCCTTGAGCACGCCGAGCCGGGCCAACTGGTAGCTGAGCTTCCGTTCCGGGGCGTCGATCTGGTTCTGGGTGCCGAACTGCCCGGCGCGCGCCGCCGCCGCGTCGGCGAGTGCGTCCTGCATCGCGGCCCAGGCGTCCGGCGGGTAGAACCGCGGGTCCAGCATCCCCGCGTATGCGATGGCCGCGTCGAGGGCGCTCGTGTCGAGCGGCCGGTTCTGGGCGCTCAGCGTGTCGCTGAGGTTGAAGTAGTCGAAGTCGACGCGTCCGCCGGTCTGCTGCGTCGCGTAGTTGAACAGGCCGACCCGGTGGCCCATGAAGTGGGCAAGGCTGCCGTCCAGTGCCTGCGGGCCGACGCGGTTGCCCAGCTGGCTCCATTGCCGCCCGTCGAGGCTGTAGGAGAACGTCGTCCACAGCTGTCCGACGGGCGAGGCGAAGTCGAGGTCCGCCTTCACGTACACCTGGGTCGCGTTGCCCAGCGGCACTGTCGTGCCGGGCACGAAGCTCTCGAGCGTCGTCTGGTCGAGGTCGACGGCGAACGGCTGGCCCCGGTTGACGACGCCCAGCGTGTTCACGCCGCCGGAGCGCTTGACCGCCACGTACGAGAAGCCACGGTTGTAGGCGGCCAGGCCGGCGACGTCACCGTCCTTCATGCCGGCGATGTCCATCCTGGTCTCGGCCGACTGCCGCGGCCCGAACGTACGCTGCGTGAGCATGTTCCGGGCCTCCTCCAGCCAGGCCAGCTCGGATCGGTTGGAGAGCTTCGTGTAGATGTACTTGCCGGTGACGACCTTGCCGTTCGTCAGCCGCAGCCAGCCGTCACGGTCGGTCAGCGACCAGTAGCGGTTGTCGGGGGCGTGGTTCCACTCCCACACCGTGTCCAGCCGGGAGCCGTTCGGGGCGATCTCCGCCTCGGTCGGGTATTCGGTCGTCACCGGCTGCCCGACGATCGAGACGTCGTCGATGAGGTACTCGACGCTCGACGACGCCGGCTGCGGGTTGGCCCACGGCGTTTCCACGGCGAACTTGAAGTTGTTGATGTTCGCCGTCGCCGGGACCGTGTACTGGCCGGTCACCGTCGTCCACTGTCCGACCGGCACGCTCCTGGACGCCATCACCTGGACGCCCGAGCCCCAGTCCGCGGCGAGGTTGAACTGGATGGTACTCGGACCCGAGGTGTACTTGATCTTCGCCGACACGGTGTAGGTCAGGCCCTGCTGCATCTTGCCGTTCAGGGACTGGTTCGGACCCGAACCGTTCAGCGTGCGGTTACTGACCCGCAGCGCCGTCGCCCCGGCCGCCGGGTCGGTGGTGTCCAGGGCGAGGGAAGCGCCGAACTGGGCTGCCCACGGCTCGACGGTCCCGGCCTCGAAGCCCGGGTTCTGCACCAGCTCGACGCCGATGAGCGACGCGTCGTAGGTGGGCGCCGCCGGGATCGTCCACTGCTCGTCCATGTACGCCTTGTGCGGCGCGTCGTTGTCGAAGTCGTCCGAGGCGACGATGCCCTTCTGGCGCTCGAACACCTCCTGCTCCGGGCTGAGCTTGATCGGCTTGTTGAAGACGCCGTTCACGGGCACGACCCCGTTGGTGCCGAAGGTCGGCCAGCCGTCCTGCCAGGTGGCGGGAATGAGCGCCGGGATGCGCCCGATCGGGAACGTGTCGCGGAAGAACATGCCGTACCAGTCGGTGCCGCCGCCCTGGCGGGCGATCGGTACGAGGCTGCCCTGGGCGAAGCCGTTCGAGTTGAGTACGCCACGCGCCTCGTAGGTGTTCACGCCCCCGGCCGAGGTGTACCGCCCGAGCAGGTCCGGGGAGCGGAACATGACGACCTGGCGCCCCTGGCCCGACGGCCACGTGATGATGACGCAGTAGTAGTAGCCGTCGATGTAGTAGAACTGGGCGCCCTCGAACAGGCCGCCGATGAACGGCCGGCCGGCGTAGTCGGCCGCAGTGAAGATGTTCGGGTAGTCCTGTGCGATGGCCGTCAGGCCGGCGTTGAGCCGCACGGCGCTGGTGCCGCCGGAGCCGTAGAAGATGTACGGCGTGCCGTCCACGTCGAAGAACAGCGACGGGTCGTGCAGCGCGCGCCCCAGGGCGGTCCGCTGCCATGCGCCGTTCTCGATGTCGTCGGTGCGGTAGAGGTACGCGCCCCCGAGGTTGTTGGTGTTGAAGACGGCGTAGTACATGCCGTCGTGGTAGCGCAGCGACGAGGCCCACTGGCCCTGGCCGTACGAGTTCTGCCCGTTGCGCAAGGAGAAGCCGTCGCCGATGCTGGCCCGGTCGAAGACGTAGTTGACGATCTCCCAGTTCACGAGGTCGTACGACTTCATGATCGGCGCGCCCGGGCTCAGGTGCATCGTCGTGCTGATCATGTAGTAGACGTCGCGGCCCTCGCGGTTGGCCGCGGCCGGGACGCGCTCGACGCTGATGTCGGGCACGTCGGCGTTCAGCAGCGGCACCGAGTACGTGCCGTCGCCCTTGTCGGTCGATGTGTAGGAGGAGCGTGGCGACCACCCGTCCGCGGCGTGCGCCGCGCCACCGGCGGACATCAGACCGGCACACAGCAGCGCCCCGACCATGACGGACGGAATCGTGCGCCTACGGCCGGGCGCGGCGGCAATGCGTTTCAATGCGGCGGCGAACACTATGAACATAGCGGCGGCTCCGGGGTGATTCGGACACGGGGCACCGGCCGGAGAGACCAGGTCGATGGGCACCGACAGGACGATCGCTCCGGACACGAATGCGGCGGGCCTTCATGATGTGACCGCTAACATCAAGAAGTCAAGAGATTGTCGATACCGTGTGGAAATTTGTGCGAAACAGTTGTTCGGCAATTCTGGAAACGCTCCCACACGCCGCACGCCTGCCGCATGGCAGTCCTCTACGCGTTCGATTCCGCCTTGAACTGGGCATACGCCGGCACCAGACTTAACCACGTCGATTCATTGTGGAATGCGCGCCGACGTCAATTTGCTGGGCGACCCGGCAGACCGCCCAGCCGTAACACATTTTTCGTGGAAGTATTGTTGTTATGCCGGTGGCGCCCGGACGGTCGCCAGGAGACAGAGATTCTCGAATTTGTGTTATGCAGGCAGCGGCCGGACGGTCGCGCGTTCGTCCGGGTATCACCCCTCGAAGCGCCGGCACGCGCCGCGCAAATTCAATTGCCGCGACAGCCAACGCCGCAGTGCCCCGGCGCGGTTCCCGGTTGCCACGCCGGGGCGGCATTGATGATCAGCAGGGAACCCAGGGCCCGGCAAAGTCGTGATGGGTGTCCGGCTTGGGATGGTTGGTATAGACGCGCCCGTGCTGGAGGCAGCAGGGCGGGCATGACCGGTTCAGAAGATCATCGAGGTCCTCTACGCCTTGTTGATCGATTGCTGATCGCCTCGTTGTCGGCCGCACCGGCCGGGCCCTGCGCGCAGGAGCTGGCCTACGGCCTGCCCACAGCCCTGGCCCGAGTGCCGGATCCACGCGCCCGCCGCGGCATCCGTCATCAACTCACAGTTGTCGGCACCGCAGCGGTCTGCGCGGTCGTGGCCGGCTACCGCTCCTATACCGCGATCGGCGAATGGGTCGCGGATCTTCCCACCGATACGGCGGTGCTGCTGGGTATCGCTGCGGACCGCCGACCGTCCGAGGCGATGATCCGCCGGCTGCTGCAGGCCGTCGATCCCGAACTGCTCGCCACAGCGATCGGAACCTGGCTCGCCGCAAGGATTCCCGCACCAGCACCGGGCTGCAGGCAGGCCCTCGCCGTGGACGGAAAGACCCTGCGCGGCTCACGATCCCGTGACACCACCGCCCGGCATGTCCTGGCCGCAGCCGACCAGCACACCGGTGTCGTCCTGGCCAGCGTCGACGTTGACACCAAGACCAACGAGATCACCCGCTTCACCGCCCTGCTGGACCAGCTCGACAACCTGCACGGTGTCGTGGTGACCGCAGACGCGTTGCATTGCCAGCGAGACCACGTCGCCTACCTCAACCGGCGAGGCGCGCACTGGGTCCTGACCGTCAAGGGCAACCAGCCCAGCCTCCACCACCAGTTGGCCGCGCTGCCCTGGAACCTGGTCCCCGACGCCGACCGCGACACCGCACGCGGCCACGGACGCCGCGAGATCCGCACCCTGAAGATCCTGTCCGTGTCCACCGGCATCGACTTCCCCCACGCCGCCCAGGCGATACGGATCCGGCGGCGCCGACGCCGGCTCGACGAACCGCGACGCTTCAGCACCGAAACCGTCTATGCCATCACCGATCTCCTTGCCCACCAAGCAAAACCGTTCCACCTCGCCGACTGGATCCGCGGGCACTGGTCCATCGAGAACAAAACCCACTGGGTCCGCGACGTCACCTACGACGAAGACCGATCCCAGATCCGCACCGGCACCGGACCACAGGTCATGGCCACCCTCCGCAACGCCGCCATCGGCGCCCTCCGCCTCGCCGGCGCCACCAACATCGCCGCCGCCAACCGCCACCACGCCCGCGACGCCAACCGCCCACTCGCCCTACTCGGCATCACCTAACTAGGATCTCCTGCTGTGCACGTTCGGAGGAACATGCGAACTCTTGCGTCGGTCGCGTTTGTCTCGCTCGTCGCGCTGACGGCGTGCGGCAAGCCCGTGCAGCCGCAGCCCGTGCCGGTGCCGGTGCCGACAACGGATCAGACACCCGCGTCGTACGAGAAACTGGTCGGCGAGTGGCACTCGACGATGACCGACTCCCTGCACCTGGAGGGCATCATGCTGGAGCAGCCGATGCCCTCCGGTGAATGGGACTTCCGCTTCCGGGCGCGGTGCTCCGGCACCGGCACGCTGTCGTTCAGCGTGCGCGGGAAGGCCTTCAACCAGTGGGGCAAAGTGCCGCAATGCACCGGCAAGTGGCTGCTCGACAGCAACTTCTTCCCGCCCTTCCGCCACGACGACAACCCCCACGAAGGCGGCCCCTACACCGTGATCTTCGACGCGGAGGCCACCGTCACCTCCTGGGACGTGGAGGCCTACGCGACGCAGCTCGGCAACCGCCCATCGCGGACGCCATCACCGTCACCGTCGACGTGACCCGCGGCCGGGTTCGGCACCGGCGCCGGATCGTCCCCGTCGCCGCGGTGGCGCTGCTCGGTGCGGTCGTGGCCGTGCTGTCCGGTCCCGGTGCCGAACCCGGCGGCGCTGCCGTCCCGCGCAGCGTCGAGCTGCCATACTTCTGGCAGGCGACGGTCGAGATGGCGCCGCCGGGCGCGGCCTCGGTCTTGTTCGGCGGCGACGGCCTGGGACTGGACGAGGACGTCTTCGAGGGTGAGAGCAGCAGGCTCGCCGTGCTCGGCCGCAACGGCGACTACCGCGCGCTGCGCTTCCCCGACCACGGCGGGCGCGCCGGGCAGGACGTGCAGCTGTCGCCGGACGGCAACCTGCTCGCGGAGACCGTCGAGGTCGGCGACCCGCCCGGGTGGCGGCTGCTGGTCACCGACCTGCGCACCGGCCGCAGCCGCGACTACGTCGGCAGCGCGACGAGCTGCTGCGCACAGGTGGTGGCCTGGCGGCCGGACAACGGCGCCGTCTTGGTGCTGCAGGCCGCCGGCGGCTACCTGACCGCCGGCCCGCCGGCGCAGTACGTCCTGGTCGACCTGGCCGGCGGCGCTGTGACGCCCATCGACGACAGGCTTCGGCGGGACTGGTCCACCACGGCGTGGGCGGCCGCGTTCGCCCCCGACGGGCACGGGTTCGTCACGGCACGCCGACCGGCGGCACCGAGCTGCGCGCCTACGACGCCACCGGCCGCCGACTGTGGACCCGCGACATCGGCGGCCGTTGACTGGCCGGCACCAGCGCCTACACCTCGGACGGCGCGACGCTCGCGCTGCTGACCGCCGACGAGTGCCCCTTCCAGTGCAACCACGACCAGCGCGACGCCCGGCGATGGCGCGCCTCGTTCATCGACGCCGGCGACGGTACCGACAGCGAAGGCCCGACCCTGCCCGACCTGACGGGCGCGGCCGTGCGCGCCCTCGGCTGGAACGGCGACGCACTGGTCGTCGTGCGGTACGAGTCGGTGTCCGACGTCGACGCGGCCACCGGCGAAACGGACCCGTGGGGCATCCGGCACGTCCGCGTGCTCGCACTTCGCCCCGGCGCCGCCGCAGCGGACGTGATCCTCGACCCGCCGACCGACGTCACGTCCATCGACATCGCACAGGACCTGCTCCGCAACGGCCGGCTCAACGGTCCCGTGCCCGCCCCGGCGATGCTGCCCGCCCGCTGGTCGGCGATCGGGCAGGCCGCCCTGTGCCTGCTCTGCCTCCTGACCCGCCGGCCGCAGCCGTCGTCGTCCTCGTCAGGTCACGGGCGGCCCGCCGCCGTGCGTCGCATCAGCCGCCGGGCACCCGCCCGGCCGCACGCTCCAACGCGATCTGAGCCTCGATCTGCTCCAGGTCGGGGTCACGCAGACCGATCGTCTCGGTGGTGCATAACGCCTCGGGCTGTCAAGCCCCCGGGTTTGCTGGAGGGTGGGTTATCTGGTTTCCAGGGGTGCGGTGACCGGATGGGTCATCGCGTGTAGGGCTTCGTGTTCGGCGGGTGGGATGTGGCCGAGTTCGCCGTGCAGGCGCCGGTTGTTGTACCAGTCGATGTACTCGACGGTGGCCATCTCCAGGTCGTCGAGCCCGCGCCAGGGCCCTTTGTTGCGGACGAGTCCGGCCTTGTAGAGGGAGTTGAACGCCTTGGCCATGGCGTTGTCGTAGGAGTCGCCCTTGGAGCCGACCGAGGCGACGGCGCCGGCGTCGGCGAGCCGCTGGCTGTAGCGGATCGCTCGATACTGACAGCCGCGGTCGGACTGGAAGATCAGCCCTGACGCGGGCCGCCGCCGATGCAGGGCCTAGGTGAGGGCGGTGTCAACGAGGTCGGTGCGCAGGTGCTCAGCGACGGCCCACCCGACAACGCGGCGCGAGGCCAGGTCGATGACGGTGGCTAAACGACTTTGCCGGGGCCCTGGCAGGGAACCGGCCGTGGCCGGCTCGGCCACCGAGCCGATCGACCAGCTTGCGCTGCACCGCGCCAACCTGACCCGCACACTGCGGCGCATCCGGGCCACGGGTCCACGCTCGCAGGCGGCAATCGCGGCGGCGACCGGTCTGCACAAGGCGACGGTCTCCAGCCTCGTCGACGAGTTGCTGGCACGTCGGCTGGTGCGAGATCGGGGCGGGGCAGTCCGGGGCCGCCGACCGCACGGGGCGTGGCATCGCGCCGAGCACCGGCGTCGGCGCCGTGGGCATCGAGGTCACGCGGCGGAGCCCTCCTGGTCCTCGACCACGTGATCGAGGACCCGACGGCCGTCGGCGTCCCTGCTCCGGCGGGCCCGGCGCACAGGAACGGCAACCGGGAAACCGGCACAACCATGGACCCGGCGGCCGCAGCCCGGACTTGTTGACCGGTCGGGGCGCGGCTGGGGGCACAGCCTGCCCGGCATCGCCCCGGTGGCCGACATGGGCTCCGCATCGGCGCCGCCTCCGGCACCCTGCACATCGCCGGGGTACTGTCTCGAACCGATTCGCCGGCGAAGTCATCCGTATCGGCTCGGAACAGCCCACCGTGCAGCGCGATCAGCAACGATCGGCGCCGAACCCGGCCGCCCCGCGCCTCACGTTGTTGACACACATCAACGTCTGGCCTACCGTTCGAACGAATCGATTCGACCACGGATCCCACCGTCTGCACCGTGAGTTCCCTGCCCGCCAGTAGGGGCCGTCCGGCGATCGTCGGGCTGCGCCGACCGGTGATCTGGGGCCGCGGCGCGCCGTGCCGCCACGGACGCGGCGGCGCGCTCATGCGCGATCGATCCCGGACAACAGCCCGCCAACTCCACCCCTGCTCGTCACCGACCTGGCCGCAGCCGTCGGCGGCTGTCGTCCGCCCGTTCCCCGCCCAGTGACAGAGGAGATGTCAATGCACGTCCTGACCCGCCATCGATGGCGCCGACACGGTGTCGCCGCCGCCGCGCTGTCCCTCGCCGCCGGACTGGTGGTCTCGGCAGCCCAGCCGGCCGCCGCGGCCGACGAGTCGATCAGCGTCAACTTCGCCACGACGACCGGCACGCCGATGAACCGCGCCTCCGGCTGGATCTACGGCATGACCGAGGACGCCACGAACCCGCCCGACCACTTCTTCCGCGACGTCAAGTTCCGCTTCACGCGGGCCGGCGGTGCCCAGCTGCCGGGCGGCGGCTGGGTCAGCGGCGGCTACGACCGCCGCTGGAACTCCACCCTGGCCCAGGCCCGGCGCACGGCCGCCCTCGGCGGCACGTTCGTCCTGCTCAACCACGACCTGTGGGGCGCGGACGGCGCCGCGATCAGCCGGTTCCCGGGCGACAACGGCAGCTGGACCGACTACGACAACTACCTCACCCGCCTGTTCAACGACGTGCGAGCCGCCGGCCTCACCGTCGAATGGGACATCTGGAACGAGCCGAACATCACCCTGTTCTGGAACCGGCCGCAGTCGCAGTACTTCGAGCTGTGGCGGCGCACCTACCAACGTATCCGCGCTGAGTTCCCCAACCATCTCATCGTCGGGCCGAGCTGCGCCTGTGTACCCTCGACGAGCGGCTGGTGGACGCAGTACCTCGACTACGTCCGCGCCAACAACGTCGTGCCGGACATCGTCAGCTGGCACTCGCTGCCAGGCGACCCGGTCGCCAACGTCGCGACGGCAAACGCGACCCTCGACGCGCGCGGCATCCCGCACTCGCGGCCGTATCAGATCAACGAGTACGGCGCGCCCGACGAACAGAACCCGGGCGACGGCACGTGGTACATCGCCCGCCTGGAGCGGGCCGGTGCCGACGGCCTGCGGGCGAACTGGGCCGGCGGCCAGAACCTGCACAACGACCTGGCGAACCTGCTAACCCGCAACTCCGCCGGCCAATACCTGCCCAGGGGCGAATGGTGGGCGTACCGGTTCTACGCCTCACAGACAGGCCAGGTCGTCGCGGTGACCCCGAGCGTGTCGTACGACGCGTTCGCCACCAAGGCGACCGGTACCGCCAAGGTACTCGTCGGCGGCGGACGCACCACCGGGAACGTCGCGGTCGCCCTTCAGAGGCTCGACACCACCAGTGGCATCGTGCAGAACAACCAGGTCCGCGTGGTCGTCCAGCGCATCCCGTACAACGGCGGCGCGGCAGTGCAGAGCCCGATCACCGTGCAGAACAGCGTGGTGACGCTGTCCGGCAATGCCACGACGGTCAACGTCCCGCATACGACCGTCGACGACACCTACACCATCACGCTGCTGCCACCGTCGGACGGCAGCTTCCAGTCGGTCGCCGTGGCGCAGCATTCGCAGCTCTGCCTGGACAACACGAACCTGTCGACCGCGAACGGCACGCAACAGCAGCAGTTCTACTGCGAAGGCGGCGACCAGCAGCTGTGGAACTTCCGCCCAGTGGCCGGCGTCGCCAACACCTACACCGTGGTGAACCAGCAGAGCGGCAAGTGCCTCGACATCAGCGGAGTCTCCACCGCGGACGGCGCCGCCGTCCAGCAGTGGACGTGCAACAGCGGCCAGAACCAGCAGTTCGCCCTGCGGAAGGTGACGTACTCCGGCAACGACGCGCACGACTACCAGCTCGTCGCCCGGCACAGCGGCAAGTGCGTCGACGTCTCCACGATCTCCACCGCGCCGCGCGCGCTCGTCCACCAGTGGACGTGCAACCCGGTCGGCCAGGGCAGCCCGCTCAACCAGACCTGGCGGCTCTGGAGTCGTTAGCCCTCCGACCTCGACGACGATCGGGCCCGGCACACCACGGCCGGGCCCGATCCCGCCTGGGGCACGTGTCGCACGGCATCAACCGGTCGGCACCGGCCCGGTGCTGGCGCGCAGGGAGACGGGCGGGGCGTGCAGCCGATGGCGTGGTGCGGCGGCCGGGCCGGCGAGACGCTCGAGCAGCAGCTCAACGGCTTCGGCGCCCATGTCGTGGGTGGGGACGTGGGCGGCGGTCAACGGCGGGCGGAAGTCCTCCGCCCAGTGCCGGGCAGCCACGCCGGTGACGGAGAAGTCACGCGGCACCCGCACGCCCGCCCGCTCCAGGCCGCGCTGGATGCCCGGCAGGGCGGCCTCGTTGACGGTGACCAGCGCGGTGACCTCGGGATGGTCCGAGCGCAGCCGCTCGACGCACGCCTCCCCGGCCGGCGCGTCGTCAGCGCAGCAAACGTCGAGCCCGGCCATACCCCGTTCAGCGACGGCGTCGGTGAAGCCCGCCAGCGCCCGGAAGCCGGGACCGTAACCGGCGGCGACGAGCTCGGTGGAACGGTTGACCAGGGCGACGTTGCGGTGCCCCAGATCGGCCAGGTGGTGCACGCACCGCCACACCAGCGCCGCGTAGTCGACGTCGACCCACCACATGTCCTGCGCCTGACCCGTGCGGCCGATGGTGACGAAGGGCAGGCCGACCTGCTGCAACCGCGTCACCCGGTCGTCCTCGAGCCGAATCTCCATCAGAATGACCCCGTCAACCCGGCGGCCGGTGACCACCCGCTCGAAGGAGCGCTCGTGGTCCCCGCCGGACGGTGAGAGCAGCACGTCGTAGTCGGCCCGGGCGGCAGCCTCCACGACACTGGCGACGAAGCCCAGCTGCATGTCGGTGAGCCGCTGGCTGGCCGGTGGGATGACCAGGCCGAGCGTGCGGGTGCGGCCTTCCTTCAGGGCACGGGCGCTGGCGTTGGGACGGTAGTCCAGCTCGTCGATGACCGCCTGGATGCGCCTGCGCGTCGCGTCGGACACGGGCCGCTTGCCGGTGAGCGCGTAGGACACGGTGCTGCGGGACACGCCTGCCCGGCGGGCGATCTCTCCGATATTCATCGCGCTCCTTGTCAACCGTGCGAGCTGTCCCACGCACCACCACAACGGAGCAGACACTACCGCGAAGGCACCGAACAGATCATCCGAGCATGTCGAATCGGTTCATACCACTCTAGGCAAGCCCGTGAGACGCGTCAACGCTGAGCACAGGGCGCGGGTGCAGAAAACTGTTAGGACGGCAGCTTCGGCATCACAAACGGCCGCTTGACCCGGCGGCCGGGGACACCTATGTTTCAGTCGAACCGATTCGCGTAACGATCCGACCCACCGGCTCGTCTCGGCACAACAAACCGGTCAGCTTCGCGCGGCTCAGCCACACCCCCGGCTCGACATCCCATTGCGGCCCGCGCATCGCATGGCCGACCGAATGCCTACCGCCCACGGCTGGCCACAGCCGGACACCCACTCGCAGAGGGGTATCATGCCAATGTTCGCCACCAGGCGCCGCGTCGTCGGCGCCGCACTCCTCGCCATTGCCGTCGCTGCCTCCACGACCGCCTGCTCTTCATCGAACGACGCCGGTGACGGCTCGGCCACAGGCAACACCTACACCATCTGGGATCCATACCCGCAGTACGACGACAGCTCCGCCTGGGTCCAACTGCTGAGCAAGTGCGGCACCGACGTGGGCGTGACCGTCAAGCGCACGGGGTACGACACGACCGACCTGACCAACAAGGCACTGCTGGCCGCCCAGCAAGGCAACTCCCCCGACGTGCTCGTCGTCGACAACCCGGTCGTGTCCACCCTGGCGGAGGCCGGCGTGCTGACGACCACCGCGGAGAACAAACTCGACACCAGCAGGATCGAGCCGAACCTCATCGCCGCCGGAACCATCGGGGGCAAGGCCTACGGCGTGCCGATCGGCGCCAACACCCTGGCCCTGTACTACAACAAGGCGGTCCTGCAGGCGGCCGGCGTCGACATCGCCACCGTCAAGGACTGGGCATCGCTGACCGCGGCGCTGGGCAAGGTGAAGGCCGCCGGCAAGAAGGGCATCACGTTCTCCGCGATCGGCACCGAGGAGGGCAGCTTCCAGTTCCTGCCGTGGTACTGGGGATCCGGTGCGAACCTGCGTAAGCTCGACTCACCGGAGGCGGTCTCGGCGGTGACGTTGTGGACCGACTGGCTACAGCGGGGCTACGCGCCCAACTCCGTCATCAACAACACGCAGACCACCAGCTGGCAGGAGTTCGCCACCGGCGACTACGCCTTCGCCGAGAACGGCACCTGGCAGTTGGCCAACGCCAAGCAGGCCGGGTTCGAGTACGGCATCATCCCGATCCCATCGAAGGCCGGTGGCACCGCACCCGCACCCACCGGCGGCGAGTTCGTCAGCATCCCAGTGCAGAAGGACGCGGGCCGCTACACCACCAGCGGCAAACTCGTGCAGTGCCTCACCAACGCCGACAACTCGTACGCCACCGTCACGACGTTGTCCTACATCGCACCCACTACGGCCGTGCAGGACAAGCAGGTGCAGGGCAACGCCGACCTGAAGGTGTGGGTCGAGGCAGTGAAGGCAGCCAAGGGCCGCACCAGCGACGACCTCGGCACGAAGTACCCGAAGATCTCGCAGCCGCTGTGGACGGCGGTGCAGGCGGCGCTCAGCGGGTCGAAGTCGCCGGCTGATGCCCTGGCCGCCGGGCAAGCGGCGGCCGCGGCGGCGACGAAGTAGGCCGTGCACGCCATGAACCATACGACACAGACCACGAGCGCACGGGTGGCTGTGCGTGTCGCGGGCGGGACGGCCCAGGTCGTCCCGCCTCCGGCCCGGGCGAGGGGTGGCCCGGGCCAGGCACGCAACGGCGGCTGGATGCCGTGGGCGTTCCTCGCCCCGGTCCTCGCCTACCTTGCCGCCTTCTACGCCTACCCGCTGTACCGCAACGTCGACCTGAGCGTGCGCCACTACACGGTGCGCTCGTTCGTGCAGGGCGGCGCACCGTTCAGTGGCCTCGACAACTACCGGACGGTGCTGGACGACCCGACCTTCGCGCCGGCGCTGACCCACACCGTCGTCTTCACCGCGGCCTCCCTGGCCGTGCAGTTCGCCGCCGGCCTGGCACTGGCCGTGTTCTTCAACCGGCACTTCCCGCTGTCGGGACTGCTGCGGGCGCTGTTCCTCGTGCCCTGGCTGCTGCCGCTCATCGTGTCGGCCTCGACGTGGTCATGGATGCTCAACAGCGACTCCGGCATCGTCAACAGCATCCTCGGCTGGATCGGCGTCGATCCGGTCAACTGGCTCACCTCGCCGGACTGGTCCCTCGCCTCGGTCATCATCGTGAACATCTGGATCGGCATCCCGTTCAACCTCGTCGTGCTCTACAGCGGCCTCCAGGTGATACCAGCGCAGTTGTACGAGGCAGCCGCCCTCGACGGCGCCAGCGGCTGGCAGCAGTTCTGGCAGATCACCTTCCCCCTGCTGCGGCCGGTGTCGGCGATCACCCTCCTGCTCGGTCTGGTCTACACGCTGAAGGTGTTCGACATCATCTGGATCATGACGAAGGGCGGCCCGGTGGACTCCTCGACCACCTTCGCCACCTGGTCTTACCGGCTCGGATTCGGCAACATGCTCCCCGAGTTCGGCCCGGGCGCCGCGGTGGGCAATCTACTCATCCTCACGGCCCTCGCCTTCGGCCTGCTGTACGTCCGGATCCAGCGCAAGCAGGTGCGCGGATGAACCGCGCAACGCACCGATGGCAGACCCTGCTCGGGCTCCTGTTCACCGCGGTCATGCTCTTCCCGGTGTACTGGATGGTCAACGTGTCGCTGACCCGCGAGCACGACATGCGCAAGAGCCCGCCGAACCTGTTCCCGGCCGACCCCACCTTCGACGGATACCGGGCCGTGCTAACGCACCAGCTGCCGTACCTCGGCACCAGCCTGCTCGTCGGCGCCGGCACGGTGGCGTTCACCGTCGTGCTGGCCGCCCCGGCCGGCTACGCCCTGGCGAAGCTGCGACCCCGCGGCGGCGGCCTGCTCCACTTCGCCTTCCTGATCGCCCAGATGATTCCCGGGATCATCATGGCGATGGGGTTCTACGCCATCTACCTCAACCTCGGCGTGCTCAACAGCTGGCCCGGCCTCATCCTGGCCGACTCGACGATCGCCGTGCCCTTCGCGGTGCTCGTCTTCACCGCCTTCATGTCCGGTATCCCCGACGACCTGCTGCAGGCGGCACGCACCGACGGCGCGGGCGCGCTGCGCACCTTCTGGTCGGTCGTTCTTCCAGTCAGCCGCAACGCCGTCGTCACCGTCTCCCTCTTCGCGTTCCTGTGGGCGTGGTCCGACTTCATCTTCGCCAGCACGCTCGACGGCGGGGGGAGGCTGCGCCCCATCACGCTCGGCATCTACCAGTACATCGGCAATAACAACCAGCAGTGGAACGCCATCATGGCCACCGCCGTGGTGGCCTCGATCCCAGCCGCTGTGCTGCTCGTCGTCGCGCAGCGCTACGTCGCCGCCGGCGTCACCGCCGGCGCGGTCAAGGACTGACACCGAAGTCTCCAGCCGACGCCAACCCGCCCGCGCGGGGGCCGAGCGTCACCAGAAAGTGAGCACGCATGACCAGCCCATCGGGTCCCCACTTCTCCGTGCAGGACATCCCGTTCAGCCACTCGGGATCATGGTTCGGCATCTCCCCGGTCGTCGCCGACAAGACCTACGCCGAACACCTGCATCTGGTGTCGCACCAGTCCGGCCTGCACGCCGTCCTGCGACTGGTGCCGACCCGCGCCGACAGCGAGGTGCAGGCGATCGTGTCCGCGTCGCCCTCGGTGCTGATCTGGGCCGACGGACCCGACCGCGTGGAGCTCGCCTACGAAACCGTGGACACAATCCGGCTGCGCGGGCAGGGCCTCGGCATGGCGATCCATGCGGCCCACTCCACGCTGAGTCCATTCAGCGGCACGTACCTCTACCGCGACCCGGTCGACGGATCCCACGTCTACACCGACTATGGCACCGGCCGCCGGTACCGGCTCACCCTCCTCGCCGGCACCGCCACCGCCACCGGCGATCAGGCACTCGGCACGGGTACACGAAGCGTCGCGGTCGGTCGGGACGGACCATGGGAGCTGGCCATCGAGGAGTTCGACAGCGCCCGCGCGCCATACCGCAGCGACCTCACCTTCGACCAGATCGTCAAGGCGGCCGAAGCCGAGTTCACCACGTTCACCGACGCCGTGGCACCATGGCGCACAGCGGAGACACCGGCCGCCGAACTCGCCGCCTACGTGCTGTGGTCAGCCACAGTCCGGCCGGCCGGCTTCGTCACCCGGCCCGCCGTGCTCATGTCGAAGCATTGGATGGACAAGGTCTGGAGCTGGGACCACTGCTTCAACGCCCTCGCCCTCGCCGACGGGCTGCCAGAGCTCGCCTGGCACCAGTTCCGCATCGTGTTCGACCACCAGGACGCCGCCGGTGCTCTCCCCGACTCCATCACCCATTCCGAGGTGCTCTACAACTTCGTCAAGCCACCCATCCACGGCTGGGCCCTCCGGCAACTGCGGCGACGGCTCCACGGGCTGGACCGCACCGAGCTGACCGAGACGTACGAGGCGCTCGCCCGCTGGACGGCGTTCTGGCTCTCCCACCGGCGCGGCCCCGGCGAGCAGCTGCCGCACTACCAGCACGGCAACGACAGCGGCTGGGACAACGCCACCACCTTCGACCCCGAACGGGTCGTGCAGAGCGCCGACCTCGCCGCCTTCCTCCTGCTGCAGCTGCGCGAACTCACCGACCTCGCCGCCGTTCTGGGCCGCGCCGACGACGCCGCACGATGGACCACCATCGCCGGCCAGCTCCGTGCCACGATGCTCACCCAGCTGTGGACCGGTGAACGGTTCGTCGCCCGCAGCGCGGCGACCGGCGCCACCTGGACCAGCGACAGCCTCCTCGACCTGATGGCGATCAGCCTCGGCGACGACCTCCCGGCCCCGGTCCGGGCCGTCCTGGCCGAACGGATCGCCTCCCATCTCACCGCCTTCGGGCCGGCGACCGAACTGCCCACGTCGGCACAGTACGAGGCCGACGGGTACTGGCGCGGCCCGATCTGGGCACCGTCCACTGTGCTCATCGAGGACGGCCTGCGCCGCGCCGGCCACACCGAGCTCGCCGACGACATCAGCGCCCGCTTTCGCACACTGTGCGAACGGTCCGGCTTCGCCGAGAACTTCGACGCCCTCACCGGCGCCGGCCTGCGCGACCGCGCCTACACCTGGACCGCCAGCGCCTACCTGATCCTCGCCGCCGCCCACGTCGAACGCAGCCGAGCCGCTCAACGATCCGACCAGCCAGCGGCAACGCTGTAGGCGCCCTCCGCGACGCCTCTGCGCGACACCGCAGCGCGGGCGGCCTCGATGGTGGCGTTCACGGCCACGAGATTGGTCGCGGCTGGGCACGCTCGAGTCCCGTACCGGAAATTCGCCGCGTGGGTCGGGACCGCCGCCAACGTGCGGGCTCTTGTCCTGATCCGTCCCGGCGCCGTGCTCGGCAGCCGGAGGTCCGACTCGCGGAAAAGAGCCGTTCTTCCCCCTTGCCCCGCCTTCCACCGGGTCAATCGAACCTGGTTCCACTACGGCAGGCCGTCGAGGGCGAGGCTGGTCACCGGTGCCGCCGTAGCGGGTGCGGGCCGTTGAAGATGCCGCTCGCCGAGCCTCCGCAGTAGTGCACGAGGACCAGCAGCGCCGGTCGCGCCGCCGGTCGGGGCGGCACGTAGAGGTACATGCTCAGGTTGGTGGGGTTGTTGCCAAAGTTCGTGACCTGGGTCAGCCCGGCGGCCAGTGCCGGCGGGCTGACCAGGAACACGGCGGCGAGCGCCGTGCCGACCGCCAGGAGGGTGCGAAGCAGTCGGTGCATCGGGTCCTCCTCTGTCGGTTGCCGGGATCGTCAGAGCGCCGTCACCGTCCAGTGGTTGTTCGTGCTGGTGTTAGGTGCCCACAGCGCGACGGTCGAGCCGGTCGTGCTGTTGCCCATGCCGTCGAGCGCCGTCCCCGTGCCGCGGTTGACGATCTGGCAGCGGCCGTTGCCGACATCGGCGAGTCGCCACTGCTGGTTGTTGCCGCCGTTCCACGCCGCCTGCCGGCAGGCGGCGCCGTTGGCGGTGCTGCCCCAGCTGTCGAGAACCATGCCGTTGGTGCGGTTGACGATGCGGCACCAGCCCCCGCCGAGGTCGACGAGTTGCCACTGCAGGTTGGTGCTGCCGTCCCAGGTCCACTGCTTGAGGTTGGCCCCCGAGGCGACGTTGCCGCCGCTGTCGAGCACGAGCCCGGTGGTCACGTTCGCGATCCGGACGTACCCCGGTGTGGACGGCTTCTGCTGAGCGGTCAGGCGATAGGTGCGTCCGGCCAGCCCCGGCAGCTGGACGACGTCGGCCTCGGGCCTGGTGACGGTGACGGCGCCACCGCTGGTGGTGTCGGTGACCGTGTACGTGCCGGTGAACATCCGGCTGCGCACCTTGGCGGTGCCGTCCCGGCCGAACCTGATCGTGATCTCGTCGGCCTGACCGCTGCTCCACCTGGCGCCGACGGTGTAGCCGCCGCGGCCGCGCAGGCCCTGCACCTGCCCGGCGGGCCAGGCGGACGGCAGGGCCGGCAGCACGTGCACCTCCCCCGCGTGGCTGTGCAGCAGCATCTCGGCGATGCCGGAGGTAGCGCCGAAGTTGCCGTCGATCTGGAACGGCGGGTGCAGGTCGAACATGTTCGGCGCGAGCCGGGCCGGTGTCACGAGCAGGCGGATCAGGTCGTTGGCGCGGTTGCCCTCCTCCAGTCGGGCCCAGTAGTTGATTTTCCAGGCGAGGGACCAGCCGGTGCCGTCGTCGCCGCGCAGTTCGAGGGTCCGCCGGGCCGCGGTGTACAGCGCCGGGGTGCCGCGCCTGGTCACCTGGTTGCTGGGATGCAGGCCGTACAGATGGGAGATGTGCCGGTGGTACTGCTCGGTCTCGACCCAGTCGTACAGCCACTCCTGGATGTTGCCGCGGGAGCCGATCTTCATCGGCGGGAGCCGGTCGCGGGCGGCCAGGACCCGTGTCCGGAAGTCGGTGTCGACGCCGAGGACCTGGCCGGCCTGGGCGACGCCGGTGAAGAGGTCCCGCAGGATCTGGTTGTCCATGGTGGGGCCGGCGCAGACGCTGACGCCGGAGTGGTGGGCGAGCTCCGGGGAGTTGGACGGATTGGTGACCAGGTAGCGCAGGGCCGGCTCCTCGACCAGCGTGTCGAGGAAGAACTGCGCGGCCCCCTTCATCGCCGGGTAGTTCGCGCGGAGGAACGTGACGTCGCCCGTGAACTGGTAGTGATCCCAGATCATCGTGGCCAGCCACGCTCCCCCGGTCTGCCACATGCCCCACAGCGCGCCGTCGACGACGGACGAGCCTCGCCAGGCGTCGGTGTTGTGGTGGGTGACCCAGCCACCGGCGCCGTACTGCACCTGTGCGGTGCGCGCCCCGGTCACGGCCAGCTCGCCGATCATCCGGAACACCGGCTCGTAGCACTCCGCCAGGTTGGTGGTGTCAGCGGGCCAGTAGTTCATCGGCAGGTTGGCGTTGATGGTGTACTTCGAGTCCCACGACGGGCTGAGCGAGTCGTTCCAGATGCCCTGGAGGTTGGCCGGCTGGGTACCCGGCCGTGACGAGGAGATCAGCAGGTACCGGCCGAACTGGAACAGCAGGGCGGCGAACTGCGGGTCGCCGGTGGTCGCGTACCGGGTGATGCGCACGTCGGTGGGCTGGTCGGCCGCGGCGGTGCGGCCGAGGTCGAGCGTGGTGCGGTTGAACAGCTGCTGGTAGTCGGCCACGTGCCGGGCGCGCAACTGGTCCCAGGTCCGGGTCGCGGCGGCGCTGAGGAAGGTGCGGGCCCGGCCCTGGTAGTCGCCGCTGACGTCGCGGTAGTTGACGTAGCTGGACCCGATGGAGATCAGCACCGTCACGCTGGTGGCCCCGCTGACCTGCAGCGTTCCCCCGGAACTGCTGACGGTGCCGCCCTCGGCGAACGCGCGCGCCAGTGCGTGGAACCGGACCTTGCCGGCCAGGCCCCGCTGGTCGCCGGAGACGCCGTCGACGGCGACCGTCGCCGCATCCGGGCTGGAGACCGTCGTGCGCTGCGGGCTGTCGAACCTCGCGGAGAACGTGATCGCGCCCGACCGGTCTGCGGTCAGCCGCACTGCGATCACCTGGTCCGGCGCGCTCGCGAGCACCTCCCGGCGGAACCGGGTGCCGTTCTGCAGGTACGACACGCCCGCGACGGCCGTTGTCAGGTCCAGGAACCGCGAGTACTCCGACACCCCGGCCGTGCCGCCGGCGAACGTGAGCCGGAGATTGCCCATGATCTGGTACGCCAGCTGGGCCGACGGGATGCCGAGGAGGTTCTGGTCGACCAGGCTCTGCGCCTGGCTCCACTGGTTGGTGAAGACCAGCTGCCGGATCTGGGCCAGCGCGGCGGCGCCCCGCGGGTTGCTCTGGTCGTACGGCCCGCCCGCCCAGATGGTGTCCTCGTTGAGCTGCAGCCGCTCCACGTCGGCATTGCCGAAGACCATGGCGCCAAGACGCCCGTTGCCGATCGGCAGCGCGCGCAGCCAGTCGGTGCCGGCGCTCTGCTCGTACCACAGCGCCAGGTCACCGGCGGCCCGTACCTCCGGCGGGGCCGCCGCCGAGGAGGGCGACGCGGACCAGGCCAGCGGCGCGACCGCCGCGCCGGCGCCGGCGGCGCCGGCCTTCAGCACCTGCCGGCGGGTCACCTCAGCCATTTTCGTGCCTCCTCAGGCCTGGAACGAGACGTCGTCGACGTACAGGGAGTCGGTGCCCGCCGCGGTCTCGACGTAGAACGTCGCGCCGGTGAGCGTGCCGGTCCACGAGACAGTGGCGGTGCCGGTCAGCAGCGTCCAGCCGTTCGGGTTCACGGCCGTCGCCGGGGTCAGCGAGACGTAGCCGGTCGTGCCGCCGGCGGTCACGGCCAGGGTCGCCTTCGCCGACGGGGTGCCGCTCTGGCTGCGGACCCAGACGCTCGTCGTGTAGGTGCGGCCGTTGGTGAGCTTCGAGGTCACGTCCTGGCTGGGGCCGTTCCACGAGGCGGTGCGCCCGGTGAGCGACAGGGATCGGGTGCCGCCGTGCGCGACGGCCGTGGTGGACGCCAGCGTGCCGCTGCCGAACACGCCCCAGCCGGTCGTGCCGTTCTCCGTGTTCCCGTTCGTCAGCAGGTCACCACCAGTGGCGGCACCGGCGAACTGCCACCAGTTCACGTTGAACAGCGAGCCGCTGCCGCCGGTGAACCGCAGGTACAGGTCGTGGGTGCCGGTGGCGCCGGTGACGGGGCAGGTGATGGTCGTCCAGGTCTGCCAGCCGCCGGTACCGGGCACCGTGCAGGTGCCGACGAGCGTGCCGTTCACCCCGTCGAGGCGCAGCTCGATGCGTCCTCCGGACGCGGCGGACGCCACCCGGGCGGTGAACGACGTTGCTCCGGCGCCGAACGCGGCGCCCTTCACCTTGATGTAGTCGCCGTTGTCGATCCAGCCGACGTTCATGCCGCCCTCACCGGCCGGCTCGGTCTCCACGCCGGACTCCCAGGCGATCGTCTCCGCCTCCTGGCGGGTGTAGGGATTCAGCGTGCCGACCTGGGGCGCGCCCGCGGCGGTCATGTTGATCGTCGGTATCGTGCCGTCGGCGTTGTAGATGAACTTCTCGACGGCGACCGAGCGGGTGAAGCCGCCGCCGCCCGGCAGCGCGCCGTTGTGGTAGAAGAAGTACGAGCCGCCGTTGTAGTCGATGACGCCGGCGTGGTTGGTGAAGCTGCCGCCCTGCCGGGGCATGACCGTGCCGCGGTAGGTCCACGGGCCGGTCGGGCCGGGCGCCGTCGAGTAGCCGATGAACTCGGAGCAGCACTCGGCGGCGAAGACGTTGTAGTACAGGCCGTTGCGCTTGTAGACCCAGGGCCCCTCCTCGTAGAGGGTCGGGCGGCTCGCGTTCCCGCTGCGGGTGCCGAACCCGGCGCTGGTGAGCGGGATCTGCGTCGGGTTGCCGGAGTACGAGATCATGTCGGTGTTGAGCCGGACGTACCACAGGTTGGGGTTGCCCCAGTAGAGGTACCCCTGGCCGTTGTCGTCGATGAAGACGGTGGGGTCGATCTCGCCGTTCTCGACGAGTGGACGGCCGATCGCGTCGGTGAACGGCCCGGTCGGGCTGGTCGACACGCCGATCCCGATCGCCATCCCGCCGCCGCGGCGGTGCACCGGCACGTACCAGTAGAACTTGCCGTTACGGTTGACGACCTGCCCCGCCCAGGCGTTGGAATCGGCCCAGCTGAAGGTGGCGAGGCTCATCGGGGAGCCGTGGTCGGTCCAGTTCACCATGTCGGTGGTCGAGTACGCCCGCCACTCCTTCATCGTGAAGTTGGTGGAGGCGTCCTCGTCGTGGCCGGTGTAGAGGTAGACGCGCCCGTTGTACACCAGCGGGGCGGGGTCGGCGGTGTAGATGGTCTGGACGATCGGGTTGTCGGCCCGGGCCACCCCTGGCACCAGGGCCAGCACGCAGAGCAGGCCGGTCGCCCAGGCCATTCGGCGGAACTTCACAGGAGTCTCCTCGGCAAGGCTAGGTCCCGGGTCCAGCGCTGGTTGGCGGCAGCGGTGCAGGACCACAGGATCACGGTGGTGCCGTTGGCGGTGTTGTTGCCGTTGACGTCGAGGCACAGGCCGGACTGGGCATTGCTGACGGTGCCGTTGGCGTTGAGGTTCCAGCGCTGGTTGGTGCCGTTGTTGCAGTCCCAGAGCTGGGCCTTCGCCCCGGCAGTCGCGTTGAGCGGCGCGTCGAGGCACTTGCCGAGCGCCTGGATCGTCTGGCCGTTGACCGTCCAGCGCTGGTTGGTTCCGCCGTTGCAGTCCCAGATGACGGGTTGGGTGCCGTTGGCGGTGGCGCTGTTGGGCACGTCGAGGCAGCGGCTGGATGCGGCGCTGACGAACGCGGTCGCCGTCGTGCCGGTACCGCCGCCGCTCACCCGGTAGACGACCGTGCCGTGCCCGGGCACGCTCGCGGCGATGGCGCCACCGGTCGTGCTGGTGGCGCCGGTCCATGCGTCGCGCAGCGTGAAGGTGCTCCCGGTCTTGCCGATCGCCGCGGCGGTGGTGGAGACCGTGGTCGTCGCACTGCCCTGGTTGAACAGCGCGACCGCGACATCGCCGTTGGCCAGGCGCTTCGCGAGGACCCGCCGCGTGCCGTCGTTCGACACCTGGGTGGCCTGCAGACCCAGGGAGTCCTGGTTGATGGCGATGAGGTCCTGGTTCTTCAGGATGGCCTGGGTGGCCGAGCTCATCGAGCGGATGTCGTTGCCGGCGATGAGCGGCGCGGCCATGACCGCCCACAGGGCGAAGTGGCTGCGCATCTCGGTGTCGGTCATGCCGCCGCGCCCGACCTCGAGCATGTCGGGGTCGTTGAAGCGGCCCGGTGCGGCGTAGCCGGCGAGCGGCACGGTGACGTTGACGATGTTCTGGATGCCCATCGGGTAGCCGTTGGTCTGCCCGGTGTTCCACGCGTTGGTGATGTCCTCGGTGGTACGCCAGAGGTTGGCCACGTCGCCCCAGTTGCGCTGGGGTCCGGTCTTGGCGTGGATGCTGTTGGGGTTGATGCTGTACACGATCGGGCGGCCGGTGGCGGCGAGGGCGTCGCGCATCTTGGCGAACGTGGCGACCTGGTCGTTGATGGTGCCGTTCGGCGAGCACCAGTCGTACTTCAGGTAGTCGACGCCCCACGCGGCGAACTGCCGGGCGTCCTGGGCCTCGTGGCCCTGGCTGCCGGTGGCTCCCGGGTAGGAGCCGAAGTACTGGGCGCAGGTCTTGTCGACGGGCACCTGGTATATGCCGAACTTCAGCCCCTTGCCGTGCAGGTAGTCCCCCAGAGCCTTCATGCCGCTGGGGAAGCGCGACGGGTCGCCCTGCAGGTTGCCGGCGCTGTCCCGGTTGGGGTTGAACCAGCAGTCGTCGACGACGACGTACTGGTAGCCGAGGTCACGCAGGCCGCTGCTGACGATCGCGTCGGCCATCTGCCGGATCAGGGACTCGCTGATGTTGCAGCCGAAACTGTTCCAGCTGTTCCAGCCCATCGGCGGAGTGCGGGCCACGCCGTTGTCGAGGGCGTCCGCGGGCCGGGTACCGAGGACCGACAGGAGCAGCAGTACGGCGGCGAGCACGCTTCCGAGGCGCTTCATCGCAGCGTCCAGCGCTGGTTGGCGGCGGCGGTGCAGGTCCACAGGATGACCGCGGTGCCGTTCGCGGTGGCGTTGCCGCTGACGTCCAGGCACAGCCCGGACTGGACGTTGCTGATCGTTCCGTTGGCGTTCCGGTTCCAGCGCTGGTTGGCGCCGCCGTGGCAGTCCCACAGCTGGACCTTCGCCCCGGCGGTGGCGCCGGTGGGCGAGTCGAGGCACTTGCCGAGCGACCGCAGGGTCTGCCCGTCGGCCGTCCAGCGCTGGTTCGCGGCGCCGCTGCAGTCCCAGATCATCGGCTGGACACCGTTGGCGGTGCTGCCGCCGGGCACGTCCAGGCAGCGGCCGGAGGCGGCGCTGACCAGGGCGGACCCGGTGGGGGTGGCGGGGTCGCCGATGCTGCCGGGCACGGAGCGCAGCGCCGCGTACCAGGCGGTAGCCATCTTGTCGTAGCCGGTCGCGGTGGGGTGGATGCCGTCGATCAGGTCGGCGGTGGTGAGGGCCGCGTGCATGTCGACGAAATGGACCCGCTTGCCTGCATTGACCTTGCTCTGCACGATGCCCGGGATGGTGGCGTTGAAGGTGCGGGCGGCCGCTTCCTGGCCGCTGTTGCTCAGCGGGATGATGCTGGCGACGAACACGTCCGCGGACGGCACGGCCGCGGTGATGTGGTCGATCAGGGCGGAGAGCCGGCCCGGCGCGCCGGCGACGTTGAAGTTCTGCAGGATGTCGTTGGTGCCGATGTGCAGCAGCACCGTGCGCGGGGTCGTGGTCCGCAGCCACCCGGTGACGTTGGCGTCGATCTGGTCGATCCGCCATCCTGGATGACCCTCGTGGTCGTGATCGCCCAGCGCGGCCGGCCCGTTGAACTGCGAGCCGACGAGGTCGACGCGGTAGCCGCCGGCCGTCGTCCGCTGCCACAGGCCGATCCGATAGCCGCCGGGGACCTGGGTGCCCTCGGTGATGGAGTCGCCCAGCGGCATCACCCGTACGCCCCCGTTGGACTCCGCCGCCGCGACGCCGCTCCAGGTGGCCAGGGCGACCGCGGCCAGCGCCGCGGTGACGATCCATCGCTTCCTCGTACGCATGACAGCCCCTCCTCGGGGTCTGCCTGCCGCTCCCGCGTCGGCGGCGGGAGCGGCAGGACGAGTCGGTTGGCTAGCGCTGCAGGGTCAGCACGCCCGGCCGGTACGGCAGGAGGCCGTAGTCGCCGCCGGAGCTGGGGGAACGTCCCTGGTACAGCAGCTGGAGGTTGCACGGGTCGACGGTCTTGGTCTGGTCGGGGTTGCTGCGGACCAGGTCGCCGTGGCTGATGTCGTTGGTCCAGGTCGCGCCGCTGTTCGCCTTGCCGGCGAAGGGGTTGCTCTCGGTCGCGGCCTGCGGTGTCCACGAGCCGCCCAGACTGGAGGACGTGAACGAGCGGAAGTAGCGGCCGTTCGCGCCGATCGCCTCGACGAGCATGAGGTACTGGTTCTGGCCCTGGACCTTGTAGACCTCGACGCCTTCGAACAGGTTGTTCGTCGTGTCGCTCATGATCTGGGTGTAGCTGGAGCCGAAGCTGCCGGGGAAGTTGCCGATCGGCATGCTGGCCCGGTAGATCTTGCCGTTGTCGCCGGCGAAGAACAGGTACATGTTGGTGCCGTCACCGATGATGGTCTGGTCGATCGGGCCGGTGCCGGAGCCGGAGATGCTGCCGGAGAACAGTGTCTGCGGCGACGACCAGCCGTTGGCGTTGGTGGGGTCGCTCGACGTGCGGTAGTTGAACGCGGCCCCGCCCCACTGGTAGGTGAGCACCCAGATGTTCTTCGGGGCGAAGTAGAACAGGGTGGGCGCGACCGCACCGAACGACATGCCGTTCTGGCTGGCCGAGGCCATGTCGGACCAGTTGGTGAAGAGGCCGAAGTTCATCGAGCCCCACGTCGATCCCGTGTCGTGCGTCGTCGCGTAGACGAGATGCCTGCCGTTGTAGACGACGTTCGTGAAGTCCTTGAGCGACACCCACCCCGACTTCGGGTTCGCCAGCGAACCGGTCGACGTCCACCGGTACGTCGACGGCAGCGTGCAGGTGCCGCTCGGCGGGCTCGAGGTCGGGGGTGTGCTGGTGGGCGTCGAGCCGACGCGGACGAGCTGCCACTGCTGGTTGTTGCCGCCCCAGTCGCTGTACTGCACGACCGCGCCGCCGTCGGCGGTCGAGGCGTTCTGCACCTCGACGGCCTTGTTGCTGTTGCGGTTGATCAGCCGCACGTAGCCGCCCGACGAGTCGGCGAGGCGGAACTGCTGGTTGGTGCCGTTGTGGTCGGACCACTGCACGACGGCGGCGCTGTCTGCGGTGGAGAAGTTGTAGACGTCAAGGACTTTGCCGGAGTGGCGGGCCTTGAGCCGGTAGTAGCCGCCGCCGGAGTCGACGAACTGCCACTGCTGGTTCTGGCCACCCGAGCGGGTGTACTGCTGGATGCACGCACCGTCGGCGGTGGACACGCCACACACGTCGAGGGCCTTGCCGCTGTTGCGGTTCACCAGCTCGTACCACGCGCTGGTGTCCACCGTCGCCGCCGACGCGGTCGTCACGTTGATCGCGACCACCACCCCGGCGGCCACGGCCGTCGCCGCGAGCGCGACGCCGATGAGTCTCATTCCGGGTATCTCCTTCGTCAGATTCGGACGAGTTGCCACTGCTGGTTGTTGCCGCCCCAGTCGGCGTACTGCACGACGGCGCCGCCGTCGGCGGTGGAGGCGTTCTGCACTTCCAGGGCCTTGCCGGAGTTGCGGTTGACCAGCCGGTACCAGCCGCCGGAGTCGGCGAGCCGCCACTGCTGGTTGGTGCCGTTGTGGTCGCCCCACTGCACGACCGCCGCACCGTCCGCGGTGGAGAAGTTGTAGACGTCGAGGACCTTGCCGGAGTGGCGCGCCTTCAGCCGGTACCAGCCGCCGCCCGAGTCCACGAACTGCCACTGCTGGTTCTGGCCACCCGAGCGGCCGTACTGCTGGACGCACGCACCGTCCGCAGTGGACACACCACACACGTCGAGCGCCTTGCCACTGTTGCGGTTGACGAGGGTGTACCACGCACCGGTGTCGACGCCGGTCGAGGTCGGCGTCGGGTTGCTGCCGCCGGCGTTGAGCGCGCTGAGGGTGCTGGTGTACGCGGCCTTCTTGTTGCCGTTGCCGTCGAACAGCAGCGGGTTCTCGCCGGTACGCCACGAGTCGCTGTCACGGATGCCCCACACCGTTATGCCGGTGCAGCGCGACACGGCCAGGCAGGCCTTGACGACGTTGGCGTAGGCGGTGGCCTGGCTGGACCCGGAGATGTCGAGCTCGGTGATCTGCACGTCGACGCCGAGGTCGGCGAAGCGCTGCAGGTTGGCCTGGTAGTCCGACGGGGGCAGGCCGCCGAGGTGGGACTGGAACCCGACGCAGTCGATCGGCACGCCCCGCGACCTGAAGTCGCGGACCATGGTGTAGACGCCGGTGCTCTTGGCGTTGATCCCGTCGGTGTTGTAGTCGTTGTAGCAGAGCTTCGCGGCCGGGTCGGCCGCCCGCGCGGCGCGGAACGCGACCTCGATCCAGTCGTTGCCGGTGCGCTGCAGGTTCGAGTCGCGCCGGGCGCCGGAGCCGCCGTCGGAGTATGCCTCGTTGACCACGTCCCAGGCATAGATCTTGCCCTTGAAATGGGTGGCGACCTGCGTGACGTGGTTGACCATCGCGGTGCGCAGGGCGCTGCCGGACAGGCCCTGGGCCCAGCCGGGCTGCTGAGAGTGCCAGGCGAGGGTGTGCCCGCGGACCTTCTGGCCGTGGGCCTGGGCGTGGGCGACGATCTGGTCGGCGCCGGTGTAGCGGAACTGGCCCTGGGACGGCTCGGTGGCGTCCCACTTCATCTCGTTCTCCGGCGTGACCGAGTTGAACTCCCGGTCGAGGATGCCGGTGTACGTGCTGTTCGACAGCTTGCCGGCGGCGACGGCCGCGCCGAAGTACCGGCCCTTCTCGGCCGCTGAGGCACCGAGGGTGGTGCCGGCCGCGGCGGTGCCGGCGAACCAGGCGGTGAGGCCGGCGGCGAGCAGGGTGGCGACAGCGATGGGCAGGACGGTCCGCCAACGTCTTCTGTGCATGCGTCTGCCTTTCTGACTAGGAGGCGGTCTGTTCGAAGCGCTGGACGGTGACGGTGCCGCCCAGCGACCTGGTGGCGTAGTTGAAGACGCCGTAGCGGTAGCCCATGAAGAACTGCCAGGCGTTGTTCAACGTCAGCGCGGAGCCGAGCGGGGTGAAGGTGACGCCGTCGGTGCTGTAGGAGAACCGGGCCTGCCGGCCGGATCCGGGCCGGACGTCGGCGGTGGCCCGCAGCCAGATCCGGCCGCCGGACACGACCGCGCTCGCCGCCTCGGTGCCGGTGCTGGTGGTGTTCCAGCTGCCGTCCATGGCCAGGCCGGTGACCATCGAGACGCGGGTCGTGGAGCCGTCGCGCCGCACGCCGATCCAGGCCGAGGCGTCGCGCAGCATCGCGAGGCCGGCGCGGTCGCCGTCGGCCATCGCCGAGTAGTCGAGCTGGACGGTGGCGGTGGACGCCGGCCCCTGGATGCGCTGGGTGAGGGTGTTGCGGGCCGAGTACAGATCGCTGGTGACGGTGGCGGTCTGCAGCCGCAGCCCGTTGCCGGCCGACCACCTGGTGTTGTCGGGGTTGTGGTTCCACTCCCACTGCGGACCGAGCGCGGCCGTGGTGAAGGTGTCCGCGCCGATCATCGGCTTGACAGTCTTGGACGTCTGGATGTTCGGCGTGGGATACGACGCGCCCCAGCCGCCGTTCACGGTCTGGACGCTCGGCCATCCATCGGTACTCCAGGTGACCGGTGCGAGGACCGGGATCCGCCCGCCCGGGTAGGCGTCGACGAAGGCGGCGTAGTACCAGGCGCCGTTCTGGGTCTGGACGAGGCCGCCCTGGTGCGGGATGCCGGCGCCGCTGACGGGCGTGGGCATGTTCAGCAGCACCTGCCGCATCTCGTACGGCCCCCACGGGCTGGTCGAGCGCAGCACGTACTGGCCGTTGGCGGGCTTGGTGACCCAGATGTAGTAGTAGCCACCCCGCTTGTAGAAGCGGGAGCCTTCGAGCGTCCCCACGCTCGACGGGGTGCTGAACACCTGCTGGTGGCGGACCTCGCTGAGGCCGTCGGCGGACAGCTGCGCGACGCTGAGCGTGGAGTTGCCGTAGGCGACGTACATCGTGTCGTTGTCGTCGACGAGCAGCCCGGCGTCGTAGTAGCAGTTGTTGATCCGGGCCCGCTGCTGCCAGGTGCCGTCGACCGACGAGGCGGTGTAGACGTACGTCCGGTTGAACTCGACGCAGCCGAGCCAGTAGAAGGTGCTGTTGCTGGCCCGGTAGTTCAGCGCCGACGCCCAGATGCCCTTGACGTAGGCACGGCCGCCGCTGAGGTTGTAGGCGCTGGAGTCGAAGTCGAGGCTCGGCACCGAGTGTCCGGCGTACTCCCAGTGGACCAGGTCGTAGGAGCGCAGGATCGGCGCGCCCGGCGAGTAGTGCATGGTCGAGGCCGAGTAGTAGTACGCGTCCCCGACCCGGATGATGTCGCCGTCGGCGAAGTCCTGCCACACGATCGGGTTGGTGAACGTGCCGCTCGGCGGGTTCGACGTCGGTGTGGTGCCGACGCGGACGAGCTGCCACTGCTGGTTGTTGCCGCCCCAGTCGGCGTACTGCACGACCGCCCCGCCGTCGGCGGTCGAGGCGTTCTGGACCTCCATGGCCTTGTTGCTGTTGCGGTTGATCAGGCGGACGTAGCCGCCACTCGAATCGGCGAGCTTCCACTGCTGGTTGGTACCGTTGCCGTCGCTCCACTGCACGACCTTGGCTCCGTCGGCGGTGGAGCGGTTGTAGACGTCGAGGACCTTCGCCGAGTGGCGGGCCTTCAGCCGGTACCAGCCGCCGCCCGAATCCACGAACTGCCACTGCTGGTTCTGCCCACCATTGCGGCTGTACTGCTGCACACACGCCCCGTCCGCGGTGGACACACCGCACACATCAAGGGCCTTACCACTGTTGCGATTCACCAGCTCGTACCAGGCGCTGGTATCCACCGTCGCCGCCGAGGCGGTCGTCACGTTGATCGCGACCACCACCCCGGCGGCGAGCGTGGTGGCAACGGCGGCGAGCAGGGCTGTGCGGGCCCGGGCGGGCGAGGCTTTGGTACCGGTTTGCATGGGGCTTCCTTCCGGCTGAGGGCTCGCGTGCCGGTCGACCAGCCGCTGGGCCCGGTGGCGGTGGACCGCACGTGTTAGCGCTAACAGACTGCGGCGGGGCAGCGCTTTACGCGTGCTGAGCGGCGGAAGAGCGAATGGCGAGAACGCTCACATCTAGGACCGCGAGATTGCCAGAACGTTTCGGAAGACGCAAGGCCGAACGCCGGCCAGTCCGGTCCGGTGGCCCATTACCGCGGACTCGATCTCGTCGTTTTCCCAGTTCACGGTACCGCCGCCGAGCACCGCAGCACTTTGACGAATGCGTTGAGATTTTCACGCTTGCCGATCTGCGACCCTTTTCCCGAAGACTCGTAACGCTTTTTTCGGTGCCAGTTTGGCGAGCGGCTCGCGGTTATGTACGAGGCTGTCGGACGGTCGCCGGCGGTCAGGCCAGCGGTGGACGGAGCCGGAAGGCGCTGTCGGCGCGGAACGCGGCTGAGCCGTCAGCCTTGTCCACCCACAGCTGGTCCTTCTGCCGGTGGATGAAGTGACCTCGATAGTTCGCCGACTCCAGGAACACCTCGCCGCCGTCCGTCACCGTCGCGCAGAAGGTGGCGTCACCGCGGAACACGAAGCTTCCCTCGTCGGCGCTCAGCCTGAGTCGCCACATCGAGTGCCGCAGATACTGCCCGTTGGCCGCCCGAAACGAGTAACAACCGGCATTCGACAGGCCGGGCACGACCTGGAACGTCGCCCGGCCACGCTGCGTGGAACTGCTTGCGGCGACCAGAATGCCGAACTGCCCGTCGGTGCCCAGGTACAGCCCGGGGACAGCGCCCGACTCGAACGACACCGGCCCCAGGTGCAACGCCGACGGCAGGCCGGACGACGCGGCTGACGACGGCGGGCCGAACGACGCGGCCGGCGAAGTCCGGCCCGACGGCGTGGCCGCCGTGGGAGGCGCACCCTCGCCGCTCGGCCAGGTCAGGGCTGCGACGGCGATCCCGGCGACGATCGTCGCGGCGATGGCCGCCTTCGCGACGGGGATGCCGGCCAGCCAGCCGGTCGTCGCGGCCGCGCCGCCCGCTGCGGTGACAGCGGACGCGGCGAGTGGACCGTGACCGGAGACCGCGGCGCTGGCGGACCCGGCGAGCGGGGCGTAGCCGGTGGCCGCGGCGAGGCCGCCGGCGGTGCTGGAGGACGCTGCGGACGGGCCGTGGCCGACCAGGGCGGCGGTGAGCACCGCGGGCACCGGCAGCAGCGCGAACCCGGTCAGCAGCCGCTCGGTGTCGACCATCTCCTCGGCGGCTGCGGCGCAGGTGGCGCAGGAGCGGGTGTGCCGGGCGATCCGCTTGCGCCACAGCGGGCTCGGGATGCCGTCCCAGTCCGCGACGACAGTGTCCAGCCATGGGCAGCGCGGCCGGGCCTCAAGCGCCGCGACCAGGGCACGAGCCTGGTCCAGCCGGTTACGCATGCGCTGGACCCGCACACCCGCGTGCGGGACGCTCACCCCGAGCGCGGCGGCGAGTTCGATGCGGCTGAGCTCCTCGCCGACCTCCAGCCACCACAGCGACCACAGCACCCGGTCGTCCGGATCGAGCCAGGCGACCGCCTGCCCGACCTGTCGGCGCTGCCCAGCCAGTTCCAGGCGCAGCAGGGTGAGATCCTCGAAGTCGACGGCGTGCGATGCGCCGGCTACGTTGTCCAGCGCGGCGGTGCGCCCCGCGGTGAGGCGCTCGCTCTGCAGGTGGGTCGCGGCCTGGCGGACGGCGATCGCGGCGATCCAGGCCCGGAAGCTGTCCGGCTCGCGCAGCGACGGCAGCTGACGCAGCGCGCGCACCATGGTGTCCTGGACGACGTCGTCGACCGCGGCCGGGTGCCCAGCGAGCGCGCGACGCACGATCGTATACACCAGCGGCAGGTAGGCCGCCATGAGTTCGTCGATCGCCCGTCCGTCGCCGGCCTTCGCCGCGGCGACCAGTGTCGTCTTCCTCGTGCCCGTGCTGCCCATGTGCATCACCGATCCAGGGACTTGCCGTCCCACCAGGCGATCAGCATGCCAGGACCCGCCCGGCAGCACCACGCCTCGCCGGACCGGCACGGCCGGTGCCGAGCCGACGCTCACTTGTTAACGATCACATCGTCGCGCAATCCACATGAAACAGTCCGGCCGCCGCGGCTGTCAATACGCGCCTGCGTCCGCGAACGTGCGACCCGGCGACCCCGCTCCGCATAACACAAATTGAGCAGGCATCACTGCCGGCGCGAATTCCGCGACGTCATCGCCGGACGGACGCCGCGCTGGCGCGCACCACGAGCGTCGGGGTGACCTTCGGCTCGGGACGCGCCTCGGCCCGACCTCCCTGCCGGACGGCCTCGACCTGCCGGAGCAACGCCGCGATGCACCGCCGGCCCACCTCGTCGAAGTCCTGCCGGACGGTGGTCAACGGCGGCCAGAGGTACTCCGCCTCGGGGATGTCGTCGAAGCCGACCACGCTGACGTCAGTGGGGATGCGAAACCCGCGCTCCCGCAGGGCCCTGATCACGCCGAGGGCCATCTGGTCGTTGCCGGCGAACACGGCGGTGATCCCGGGCCGCTCCGCCAACGCCAACCCGGCCGCGTAGCCCGACCTGGCGCTCCAGTCCCCGGTGAACGGCCGAGGCGCGGCGATGCCGGCACGCTCGAGGGCCGCCCGCCATCCGGCGATCCGGTCGCGGCTCTCGGGCCAGCCGAGCGGCCCGGACACGTGCCACACACTGCGGTGACCGAGGCCGAGGAGGTGTTCGACCGCGAGCCGGGCACCCGCGACATGGTCCACGCCGACCGAAGGCCCCGTGCCGTCGACGTCGCCCTCGACCGTCACGGTCGCCATCCCGCGCCGCTCGTCGAACAGAGCGGTCGCCGCGGCGGCGTGGGGTGCGACCACCACGGCCCCGGCGACCGACTGGCCCGCGAGGGTCTCCAGCGCGGCCAGGACGCCGACGTCGTCGGCCCGGGCGACTGTCACGATGCTGACCCCGTACCCCTCCGCGCGCGCCGCCCGCTCGATGCCGAGCAGCGTGGAGGCCGGCCCATACAGGATCGTGTCGGACGCGACGACCCCGATCACCCGCGACCCGCGCACCAGACCGCGGGCCATCGCGTTGGGCCGGTAGCCGAGCTCACGGATGGCCGCGAGGACCCTCTCGCGAGTGGGACCGCTGACCGCCCGGTGGTCGTTGAGCACCCGCGACACGGTCTGATGCGACACGCCAGCCAGCCGCGCGACGTCACCGATGACCGCGGCCCGACCCCTCATCACCATGCAAAGCATCTCCGAGCACCGATTTCCGCCGACATGAACACCTGAGCGTTGGCACTCCACGCCAATATGTCAATCAGCGACGGAACATAAGTCACGGCGAAGAAACCGTTATGCGCGGACCACCCCGCAGGTCGCGCTCGCACATCACGGAACGAGCGAGTCGAACAGACGGCCTTGAATATATCCCGCCGACGTGACATTGTCGGCAGCCACCACCCATGCCGCCCGCGCGCTCGCCAGTGTGAATCTGTTAACGCTCACATCACCGAGCTAACAAACCCGCCGTTCACGAAAAGAGACACCGCCATGACACTCCCTTACCGCGCTCACCACGTCGTCGGTCACCCGCACCAGGGCTCGGCATCAGCGGCGCCCCGGTCAGCCCGTGAGCACGCCGCACGGCGTGACGGCCTGCGTGGCGGCGATCGTCGGGCCAGGGCATCCTGACCCTGGCCGCGCTCGCCGCCGGCCGAGCCGGCCCAGCGTCCCTGCCGGCCCTCGCCGCCCTGTCCACAACACCGCCGTGACTCGCACCGGCAGGCAGCGGCGGGGGTCCGGGTCGTGACACTCACGTCCGCCGCCATCGGCCACTCAGCCCGAACCCCGGGCCGAGCCGCCGAGCTGTGCCGTTCCGACGCGATGTGGGCACCGGATCCGGGGAACCCGCGAGTGGAGGCTTGATGGCGGTGATCCGTGGTCGCTGGTCACGCCAGCCGGGATGCCATTCGACGTCACGCAGTCCTGCTTGCCGGATCGCGTGGTGGTACTGCTCGTCGGTGAACAGGGTCAGGTTGTGTTCCTCGCTCCAGTGCCGGATTCCGGTGTCGGCTTCGCCGAGCAGGTAGTGCATGGTCAGCGTCGAGGTCGTGCCGGCGTGATGGGAGACGCACATTCTGGTGAGGTGCCGCCGGCCGTCGGCGGCCGTCCCGGTGTCAACGGGTCCGGAGATCCATTGCTTCGGGGTGAACCAGGGCTCGAGCAGCAGCACACCACCTGGTTCCAGGTGTGCGGCCAGGCAGTCCAGGACGTCGTTCAGCTCGTCAACCGACCGTGCATAGCCGATCGAGGAGAAGAGACAGGTGACGGCGCTGAACCGGCGGCCGAGCCGGAAGTCACGCATGTCACCGGCGTGCACCGCGATCCCGGCGAGGCGGTTGACGGCCGCCTTCCGCATCGGCTCGGCGAGCTCCAGTCCCTCGACGTGTCTGAAGCTGTGGCGGAAGTGGGACAGGTGAAGTCCCGTGCCGCAGGCGACGTCGAGGAGGCTGTCCGCCGTGGGATTCCGTTGCCGGATCAGGGCGGTGATGTCGTGGGCCTCACGTCGATAGTCCTTGCCCGCGGCGACGGTGTAGATGAGCTCGTAGGCCGCGGCGAGATCATGATCGTGGGCCACGTGGGTGTTCCTTCGTCGGGTGGGGTTCGTGCCGGTTCGGGCAGCTGCGAGATGCTAGCGCGCACGTCGCCCGGCCTCGACGCCGGTTCAGTTCGACGCGCTGACGGCGGGGTACTTGAAGACTTCTTCAAGTTATCATGTCTTCATGTCGGCACGATCCCCCCGGCCGGCGTCCTCGGACGCCCGGGAGCCGCCCGGCAGCGTGGCGTCGGAGCGTTCCTGGGTTGCCAGCAGGGCGAGCAGGCGCAGATTGTCGTGCGACTGGCTGCCCGGGTCGGTGGTGTAGATGAACAGCGTCTGGTCGGGATCACCGGGCAGGGCCAGCGCCTCGTATCGGATGGTGATGGGCCCGACCGCGGGGTGCGTCATGTGTTTGGTGCCGTGTGTGCGCTCGTGTACCAGGTGACCGTTCCACCAGGCGGAGAACTCCGGGCTCTTGATGGTCAGTTCGCCGACCAGCTCGCTCAGCTGAGGGTCGTCTGGGTACCGTCCGGCGTACAGGCGCAGCGTGCCGACCACCTCGGAGGCGACGGTCTGCCAGTTGAGGAAGGCCTCGCGCGCGGCCGGGTCGAGGAAGACCCAGCGGGTGTAGTTGCGGTGCCGGGGCGGCAGCCGGGTCCAGTCGGTGAGCAGGGCGCGGGCCAGGGCGTTCGAGGCCAGGACGTCGGTGCGGCGGCCGACGATGAACGCCGGATGTTCGGTCATCGAGGCGATCAGCTGCTGTACAGCCGGGCGCACCCGCTGGGCCGGCAGGACTTCGGGACGGTGACGCGCCGGGCGCGTCAGGTCGGCGAGGTGCGCGCGGGCCGCGGCGTCGAGTTGGAAGACCCGTGCCAGGGCGTCGAGGACGGCTTCCGAGGGGCTGGTGTGCCGGCCCTGCTCCAGCCGGGTGTAGTAGTCGACACTCACCCCGGCGAGCCGGGCCACCTCTTCCCGGCGAAGGCCACGCACCCGCCGGCCGGGGTCGGCGGCGTAGCTGGAGAGGCCCGCCGCCTCCGGGCTGGTGTCCGCCCGGCATCTGCGCAGGAACTCGCCGAGATCTGTGCGTGCGGTCATCACTCCATGATTGCCGTCCCCCGGTGCTACGCCCAGGAGCTGGGTGGGCATGCCGTACCCAGTCAGGGCAGGGCCGCCGGCCGGTCGTTTGCGCGTTGTCGCGGGATGACTCGAACGCTCGCGGGAGCCCGGCCCCACAGGGGCCGGACACCCACGGTTGCGTGCGTTCGGCGATGCCGCTCGGGCGTCAGGTCAGAACGTGACCACGGCCTTGAAACGGGCCTTGCCGCTCCTGGCCACCTCGAACGCCTCGCCGACCCGCTCCTTGGGGAAGACGTTCACCATCGGCTTGACCGCTCCCCGAGCGACGAGGTCGAGCGCCTCGACGAGGTACTCCATGCCGTTGTGCGCGGAACCGATGACCTCGTAGCCCTGGAAGGCCACCGGCCCGGCCGGCAGCGGGAGCTCGTCGGTGGCGACGCCCATCAGCACGACCTTGCCCCAGGGCTTCAGGCCGTTCATGGCGTCCACGATCGCGGCATGCGAGCTGCTGGTGTGCATGAGGACGTCGGCGCCGCCGGCCGCCCGCAGCGCGGCGCCGTCGGCGACGACGGTGTCGGCACCGAGCTCCCGGGCGAGGTCCTGCTTGTCCGGGGTACGGGTCACCGCGGTGACGTGGTAGCCGGCGGCCTTGGCGTACTGGATGGCCAGGTGGCCGAGGCCACCGATGCCGACGACGGCGATCCTCGCGCCGGGCTTCGGGTCGACCTTGCGCAGCGCGGCCCAGACGGTGTAGCCCGCGCACAGGGTCGGGGCCGCGTCCTCGTACGGGATCCCGTCGGGTAGCAGCACGGTGCCGGCGGCGTCGGCGGCGATGTACTCGGCGAAGGCGCCGTCGACGGTGACACCGGTCAGCGTGGGGTTGGCGCAGTTGACGCCGCTGACGAAGCTGACCGGGTGCTCCTCGTGGCAGAAGTCGCAGACGCCGCAGACCTTCTGGGCCATCGGGATGCCGACCCGGTCACCGACCTTGCGCCTGGTCACTCCCGCCCCCACGGCGACAACCTCGCCCACGCCCTCGTGCCCGAGGACGAGCGGGAAGTCGTGGAAGGACAGGGTTCCGTCGGCCATCCAGACGTCGGTGCCGCAGATCCCACACGCGTGGATTCGCACCAGTACCTCGTTCGGACCGATCTCGGGAACGGCCCGATCCTCCAGCGCCCACGGCGCGTTCGCCGCGGCGATGACGGCCGCCTTCATCTGTGACATGGTCGATCCTCCTGGTGAGTCGTTGACCGCTGCTGGACCTCGCTCCGCTGGAGCGCGTCCGTCCCGGACAACGACATCACCGAGCAGGGGTGTGTGAGGCCGTGGAACTGGCCCAGCTCTTCCTGGGTACGGCAGGGCCAGGCAGCAACGACGGAACGCAGGTTCTGGGCGGACCGTCAGGGTGTCCAGACCACGTTCGGGTTGACGTGGCCGGTCCAGTCGAAGACGGCCATGTTGTCCCACTGGTTGCCGGTGCCGTTGATGTTCGCCGGGTCCCAGCCGTTGCCCGGGACCGCGTACCAGGTGGGCTCCCAGTAGAAGACCCCCGCCGCGCCGGCGTTGCGGGCCGTGTTCTGCACGTGGGTGAAGTTGGTCGCCTGGCCGGCCCACGTCGCGGGGTAGCCGGAGCACGGTGCGGAGCCGTTGACCGAGTTGGCCTCCCGGTCGGCGTTCGCCGCGGTGAACGGGTAGGCGGTCTCGGCCAGGACGACGGGCTTGCCGTAGCGGGACTTCACGTCGCTGATCACGGAGTACAGGTTGGCCAGGTCGCCGTGCCACATGCAGTAGTAGGACAGGCCGGTGATGTCCCACGTGACGCCCTTGGCGGTGATGCCGTCGTAGAACCAGCGTGCGTGGGCGTCGCTGTCGGCGTTGGCGGTGTGGATGATGACCTTCGTGCCGCTGTTGCAGGCCTTGGTGGCGTTGTACCCGGCCTTGAGCAGCAGGCTCAGGTTGGTGAAGTCGTTGTTGACGACCTTGCCCTCGTTCCACAGCATGCCGACGTTGATCTCGTTGCCGATCTGCACACTGTCCGGGGTGGTGCCCTGCGCCTTGAGCGCGGTGCAGACCTGGTAGGTGTGGTTGTAGACGTCGCTCTGCAGCGCGCCGATGGTGTGACCGGCCCACGCGGCCGGCTTGTACTGCTTGCCCGGGTCGGCCCACGTGTCGGAGTAGTGGAAGTCGATCATCAGCGCGAGACCCTTGGCCTTGACCGCCTTCGCGTCGAGCAGGACCTTCGACAGGTTGTTGTAGCCGCTGGCCGGGTTGTTCCAGAGCCGCAGCCGGGCGTAGTTGACGCCGGCGGACTTGAGCACGTCGAGCGGGTCGGCGGCGGCGCCGGCCGCGTTGTAGTAGGTGGCGCCCAGGTCGAGGCTGCGCCGCAGCGACGACACGTCGGCACCGCGCATCGTCAAGGTCGCGGCGGCGGCCGGCGCGCCGGGGACGACGGCGGCGAACGTGCCGAGCAGGACCGCGCCGGCGAGGGCGGCCAGGGTCGTTCGTGACATGAGGTCTCCCTGGGGTGTTGGCGGATCCCCCGTGAGCGCTCCCAGTCTCGAACCCCACATAGACACAAGTCAACCCGCAGGATCTGGGCAGTGGATCCGGGAGCGCTCACAGTTGGACGAGTCACACCTGGCCACGGAAAACCCCGGCCGGGTTCGGTGCCCCGGCCGGGGTTGAAGGTGTGCGTCAGTTGGAGGCGACGCCCAGCTGGGCCTCGCCGCCGTGCTCATCGCCGCCGAGGCCGCTCAGGCGGTCGCGCAGGTCGTCGACGTCACCACCGGTGAACGACGGCTGCTCGCCCTCGTCGTAGCCGGAGCTGTACTCGATGTGCTGCCCCTGCACGAGCGAGGTCGTCTCCCCCTGCTCGTAGTGCTGCTCGAAGACGCCGAACTGCTGGTCGGTGTCCGACTCCGAGCCGTGGCCCGACTGCAGCTCCTCCAGTTCGCCGTGCTCCTGCGCCGCCTCGAAGTGGCCGAAGACGTCGGGCTGGTCGCTGCCGGTGTACCCCGGGTCGAGCGTCTCCGGCTGCTCGTCGCCGGTGTAGCCGGGGTCGAGCTGGCCGCCGTCGTCGTAGTCGCTCATGCTGTCCGTCCCTCGGAAATGTCGCGGTGGGTGTTCCCGCTGAACGATAGGCGGCCGGTTCCAGTCCGCGCGGGGCAACCCAAGCGCGTGGCCGCCCGGCCGTGGCCCTCAGTCCCAGCAGAGGCAGAACGGCTTGCCGGCCGGGTCGGCGTAGACCCGCCAGTTCACGCCGCCCGAGGACAGCGTCGTGGCGCCGAGTTTCAGGACCGCCGACTCGGCCGTGTCGACGTCGTCGACCGTGACGTCGAGGTGGAACTGCTGCGGAGACCCGGGGTCGGGCCACCGCGGCGCGCGGTAGTCGGCGACCTGCTGGAACAGCACCGGCTGCGCCCCGTCCTCGCCGATCATCGCCATGCCGTCGCCCTCGTACGTGACGGGCTTGCCGAGCAGCTCCGCGTAGAACGCGCTGAGCTCCCTGGCGTCCGGGCAGTCGAGCATCACGCCCATGAGCGTGGTCTCCTGCCGCTCCGGGTACCGGCACAGGTCGAACGGGTGCCCGGCCGGGTCGGCCAGGGTATACCAGTGCTCGTTCTCGCGCAGCAGCTCGGCGCCCAGCCCGACCGCCTTCGCGGCGCCGGCGGCGAGGTCCGGCACGCGCAGGTCGAGGTGGGCCTGCTGCGGGTACGCCGGATCGGGCCAGCGCGGCGGCACATGGTCGGGGCTGCGCTGGAAGGCGATGCGCCACCCGTCCCCGGCCTCCATCGTGACCCAGTCCTCGTCGGCGTCCCGCACCGCCCACCCGCCGAGGGCGGCGTAGAACGCCGCGAGCCGCCGGGTGTCGGGTGCGTCGAGCGCCACCGCCCGCAACGTGCCGATCATCGGACACTCCCTCCTGACGTACGGCCCCGCTCAGCCCGTCGTACTTCCTTGCACAGGATCACATTGCCATCGTTCCGCGGCCGAGGGTCTCCACAGGGGTCGCGCCGGGGCGGGTCCACTGCGGCACGGGGCGGCTCGTCTCGCCCCAGCCGGGGTTCCCGTCCGCGTCCGAGCGCCAGGACCAGCACGCTTCGTGCCCCTCGGGCCAGCCCTCGGGCTTGTCCTCCCACGCCTCGCCGCGGCCGTACGGCGTCATGTCGAGCAGGCCGATGGAGTCGTTGATCCGCTCGTTGCCGCGGCCCGTCGTGGAGTAGGTGAGGAACACCCGGTCGCCGTCGCGCAGGTAGCAGGTGATGTACCCCATGTCGCCGCCGGCGGGCCCGTCCAGGCCGCGTACCGAGTACCAGGGCTGGGTGTAGCCCATGAACTCGACGAAGGCGGCGACCTCGGCCCAGCGGCCGGTGGTCACGACGGCGAACGAGACGCCACGGGCGTTGAGGTAGGAAGCGTCCCGCATGTGCCAGGCCGCGGTGGTGCAGCCCTCGCACTGCCCCTGGTGCGGCGCGCCGTCCCACCACATGTGCTTGTAGACCACGAGCTCGTCGCGGCCCTGGAACAGGTCCAGGAACGGGACCGGCCCGTCGGGCCCGACGACCTCGACGGTACCGTCGAACTCCACCATCGGCAGCCGCCGCCGGGCCGCGGCGATGGCGTCACCCTCGCGGGTGTGGGCCTTCTCGCGGACCAGCAGCTCGTCCCGGGCGGCCTGCCAGGTGGCGAGGTCGGCCACGGGCGGCCGTCCGGTCAGTGCGCTGGTCGTGTTGCTCGGCGTGGTCATGGGTCCTCCGTCATGTCTCGTGCCGTTCGCTCACCAGGTCAGACTCGCGGGAGGGCCGAAACTCGTCGCTGCGGGCGCCGGATGATCACGTGTAGTACCGTGGCGGCCCGTGAGCCTGGGCATCCTCTGGCAGGCGGTGGGACTGTTCGCCGTCACCAACGTCGACGACATCGTCATCCTCGCGCTGTTCTTCGCGCAGGGCGCCGGCCACCGCGGCACGACCCGCAACATCACACTCGGGCAGTACCTCGGCTTCGCCGGCATCCTCGCCGCGGCGGCGGCGGCCGCGTTCGGCGCCACCTTCCTGCCCGAGGCGGCCGTTCCCTACCTCGGCCTGCTCCCGCTCGCCCTCGGCGTCAAGGCCGCGGTCCAGGCCTGGCGCGACCGCGGCCGGGACAACGGGGAGGCGCCGCCGTCCCGGCCGGTGCGGATCCTCGAGGTCGCCACCGTCACGTTCGCCAACGGCGGCGACAACATCGGCGTCTACGTCCCCGTCTTCGCCACCGCCGGCCTCGGCGGCATGACCGTCTACGCGGTCGTCTTCCTGGTGCTGGTCGCCGGGTGGGTCGCGGCGGGCCGGTACTTCGCCACCCGCCCGGTGATCGCCCGGGCGCTCAGCCGCTGGGGACACGTCCTGCTCCCCCTCGTGCTGATCGGGATCGGCGTGCTCATCCTCGTCGAGGGCTTGTAGCTACGCGACGCCGCTGCGGTGGGCGTAGATGACCGCGTGGATGCGGTCCCGCAGGCCCAGCTTGGCCAGCACGCGGCTGACGTGGGTTTTCACGGTACCCTCGGAGATCGCCAGGCGGTCGGCGATCTCCTGGTTGGACAGGCCCTCGGCGATGCGTTCGAGGACGTCGCGCTCCCGGGCGGTGAGCGTGCCGAGCGGTGCGGTGTCGACGATCCGCGGGCCGGTCGCCACGAAGTGCTGGACCAGACGGCGGGTGACGGCCGGTGCGGCGACGTTGTGGCCGCCGGCGACCGCGCGCACGGCCTGCAGCAGGTCGCCGTCGAGGGTGTCCTTGAGCAGGAACCCGGCGGCGCCGGCGTGCAGGCCGGCGTAGACGTACTCGTCGAGGTCGAACGTGGTCAGGATGATCACATGTGGCGGCTCGTCCGGTGCGTGCGCGGCGCGGATGCGGCGGGTCGCCTCGATGCCGTCGATGCCGGGCATCCGCACGTCCATCAGGACCACGTCGGGGCCGGTGCCGGCGACCACCGTCAGGGCCTGCAGGCCGTCGGCGGCCTCACCGACGACGGTCATGTCCTCGGTACCGTCGAGGATCATGTGGAAGCCGGCACGGACCAGGACCTGGTCGTCGGCGATCACGACGCGGATCACGCGACCAGCTCCCGCGGCTGGGTGGCGGCGACCGGCAGGCGGGCCCACACCTCGAAGCCGCCGCCCGGGGCCGGGCCGGCCCGCAGCTCGCCGCCGAGGGCGTGGACCCGCTCGGTGATGCCGCGCAGGCCGTTGCCCGGCGCGGGTGGTGGCACCGGATCACCGGTGTCGGCCACGCGGATGGTCAGGCCCGCCGGGTCGAAGTCGAGGCCGACCGTGCAGCCGGCGCCGGGTGTGGCGTGTTTGAGCGCGTTCGTGAGCGCTTCCTGCACGATCCGGTACGCGGCCAGCTCGACGACGGCGGGCAGCGTCGGTGGTTCGCCGGTCATCCGGAAGTCGATCGGGGTGCCGCTGTCCCGGACTCCGTCGACCAGGCTCGGCAGCATGGCGAGGCTCGGCTGCGGCGTCAGGTCGGTGCCGGGGCCGGTCCGGACCAGGCCGAGCAGCCGGCGCATCTCGGCGAGCGACGCGCGGCCGGTCACGACGATGTTGGCCAGGGCGGCCCCGGTGCGGTCCGGTTCGCGGGTGAGCATGGCCTTGGCGCCCTGGGCCTGCACGACCATGACCGACAGGCCGTGCGCGACCACGTCGTGCAGCTCGCGGGTGATGCGCCCGCGCTCGGCGGCGACGGCGAGGGCGGTGCGCTGCTCATGTTCGCGTTCGAGGTCGTCGGCGCGGGCCTGCAGGGTGGCCAGGTGCGCGCGGCGGGTCCGGGCGCTGTCGGCGACCGCCCAGGTGGCGGCGAGCAGCAGCGCGGGCACGCTGACGCTCCGGATGACGTCCAGCCCGATCGGCAGGGCGTCGCCGCGCAGGATCGCGGTCGCGGTCCTGGCCACCCGGTCATAGCCGGCGGCCGGTGACCTGCCACCCGTGCCGGGGAGCAGGCCGACCCCGTTGGCCAGTCCGCCGGCGAACAGCAGCGCCTCGGCGGCGATCAGCACCCCGACGACGGTCCGGCGGGCGTGGGCCGAGCCGGCCAGGGTGTACATCGTCAGAAGCACGGCGACGTCCATCGGCGGCGCCTTCATGATCGGGTCGAGGAGGTGACCGGCCACCGAGCCGGCCGCCAGGACCATCGCGGTCAGCGGCCGGCGGTGCCGCAGCGGGATCGCGACCGCCGCGGGCACGCCGATCAGGCACCACCAGATCACATGGGCACGCCATGCCTCGACCGATCCGAATACGTCAAGAAGCTTCTCGTCCGGGTGGACGAACCAGAGCGGGGCGTTGCTCCACAGCGCGGTGGCGGCGGCGAGCACGAGGATCAGCGCCGCGTCCAGCCAGCGGCGCGTCGTGGGCTGCATCGGCCCAGCGTACGGGGGTTGCCGGGGCCTGACATCCGTCGGACGACAGATGCCGGCATCGGCCGGTCGCCAGACGCGGCACCCCGGCACGACGGTAATCGTGGACGGCATGACACGCAGACCTGTCGCGGTGATCGCCGCCCTGACCACGGTGTTCGTGCTGGCCGGCTGCTCGTCCGGGCCGAGCGGCCCGAGCGGGCCGGGTGCGTCCGCGAGCGGTGGCCTCGACGAGGAGCGGGCGCTGAGCATCGGGCGCCGCTTCGCGCAGTGCGCCCGCGACCACGGGTACCCGAGCTTCCCGGACCCCGACATACAGGACGGCCAGCTCGTCTATCCGGCTGCGGGACCCGATCTCAAGGAGCAGATCCGCACGATCATGGAGCAGCATCCCGAGTGCAAGGCGATCATGGACGAGTCCATGTCGCTGCCCGACGACCGCCGCGACCCGACGCCCAGCGCCGAGGACCTGGAGAAGCTGCGGGCGTTCGCGAAGTGCATGCGGGAGCAGGGCATCGACGGCTTCCCCGACCCGAAGCCGGACGGCACGTTCCCGCTGGTCGGCACGCCGCTGGAGCATGAGGGCGCGTCGGAGCGGGTGCTGACGGCGATCGACGCGTGCAAGCACCTGTACGACAAGAAGATCGCGATCTCGTGAGGGGCCGCTCGTGGACGGCGGTCAGCGCGGTGCTCGCCGCGGTGGCGGGGGTGGTCGGGTGGGCGGTGACCCGGGCGCCGGACGCCGAGCCGGTGGCCGGGCCGCAGCTGCGCACGACGACGGCGCCGGTGACGCGGGGCGACGTGGCCGCGCGGGTGCAGGTGGCCGGGACGCTCGGGTTCGACGGGGCGTACACCGTCGTCAACCAGCTGCCCGGCGGCGTGGTCACCGCCGTCGCGGCGCCCGGCACGGCGGTCGTGCGCGGCGCGGACCTCTTCGCGGTCGCCGGTGTACCCGCGGTGCTGCTGTACGGCGCCGCGCCCGCCTACCGGGACTTCGCGCCCGGGATGACCGACGGCGCCGACGTGCTGCAGCTGGAGCAGAACCTGGCCGCGCTCGGCGTGCCTCCCGGCACGGTCGACCGGCACTTCACCGACGCCACGGCGGCCGCGATCCGCCGCTGGCAGAAGGCTCGCGGCCTGTCGACGGCCCAGCGGACCGGGGACCTGCCGCTCGGGCAGGTCGTGTTCCTGCCCGGCGCGCTGCGCGTCAGCTCGGCGTCCGTGCAGCCCGGCCAGACCGCGGGGCCGGGGGTGCAGGTCCTGTCGGCGACGTCGACCGCCCGCGTGGTGCGCGTCGCGCTCACCGCCGCCCGGCAGGCCACCGTCCACGCCGGCGACCCGGTGAAGGTCACCGTTCCCGGGCTGAACACGCCGGTCGACGGGACCGTCCGCGAGGTCGGCACCGTGGCGACCGTGGTCGCCCAAGGCGACGGCCCGCCCGGACCGGCCACCGTGCCGATGGTCATCACCGTGACGCTGCCGGCCGGCGCCCCGGCCCTCGACCAGGCGCCCGTCCAGGTCGCGATCACCGGTGCGCGGCATGAGAACGTCCTGCTCGTACCGGTGACCGCCCTGCTCGCCGGCGAGGGCGGCGGCTACCGGGTCGCCGTCGTCGACGGTGCCGGTCGGCGCCTGGTCACCGTGACGACCGGCCTGTTCGACGAGCAGGCCGGCACGGTCGAGGTCACCGGCGACCGGCTGGTCGAAGGCGTCCAGGTCGAGGTGCCGGTCACGTGAGCGATGCCGTCCTGCGCCTGCACGACGCCGGCCGGACGTACCCCGGCACGCCACCCGTCGAGTCGCTGCGCGGGGTCGACCTGACCGTCCGCGCCGGCGAGCTGGTGGCCGTGGTCGGCCCGTCCGGATCGGGCAAGACCACGTTGCTCAACCTGGCCGCCGGCCTGGACCGGCCGACGTCCGGCTCGGTGCGGCTGGCCGGCCGGGCCGTCGAGGAGCTGACCGACCGGCAGCTGTCCGGCCTGCGGGCACACTCGCTCGGTGTGGTGTTCCAGCAGTTCTTCCTGATGGAGCACCTGTCCTCGCTGGACAACGTGGCCAATGGCCTGCTGTACCGCGGCGTCCCCGCCGCCCGGCGCCGCCGCGCGGCCGCCGAGGCCCTCGACCGCGTCGGCCTCGCGCACCGCGCCGGCCACCCGGCCGGCAGGCTTTCCGGCGGCGAACGCCAGCGCGTCGCGATCGCCCGCGCGATCGTCGGCCGACCGGCACTCGTCCTCGCCGACGAGCCGACCGGCAACCTCGACAGTGCCGGTGGCGCGCAGATCCTCGCCCTGCTGCGCGAGCTCAACGCCGACGGCGTGACCCTGCTCGTCATCACCCACGACCCCACCGTCGCCGCCGCTTGCCCGCGACGGGTCGAACTGCGCGACGGCCGCGTCGTCGCCGACTTCGCCGACTCGGAACGGACCCCATGAGATCTCAGGTACGCGCCGCCGACCTGCTCCCCCTGGCCACCGTCGGCATCCGCAGCCGCCCGCTGCGGGCCGCCCTGTCCACGCTCGGCATCGCGATCGGCATCGCCGCCATCGTCGCCGTCCTCGGCATCACCCGATCGAGCCAGGCCGACCTGCTGTCCCGGATCGATCGGCTGGGCACGGATCTGCTCACCGTGGCCAACGGCACCCGCGTCGGCGGCGACGAGGCCAGGCTGCCCGAACACGCGGCCGTCGGCGTCGCCCGGACCCCGGGGGTGCGGAAGGTCACCGCGACCGCGGGCGTGCCACACGTCCAGGTCTTCCGGACCGACCGGATACCGGCGTACCGCGGCGGCGGCATCGAGGTCCGCGCCACCGAACCGGCACTGCTGGACACCCTCGACGGGCAGCTCGCCACCGGCGTCTTCCTCAACGAGGCCACCGGCCGGTACCCGGTGGCGGTGCTCGGCCACGACGCGGCGTCGGCGCTCGGCATCATCCGCGTCGACCCCGGCACCCGGATCCGGGTGGGCGAGCACTGGTTCACCGTCGCCGGCGTCCTGCGCCCCCTCGAACTCGCACCGGAGGTCGACCGGGCCGTCCTGATCGGCCTGCCGGTCGCGGCGGAGTACTTCGCCTACGACGGCCACCCGACCCGCCTCTACGTCCGCACCGACACCGCCCGGACCGCGGCGGTCGCCGGCCTGCTGGGCCGGGCGACGAACCCGGTCGAGCCGAGCAGCGTCACCGTCAGCCGCCCGTCCGACGCCCTCGCCTCCCGGCTGATCGTCGCCGGCTCGACCACGTCACTGCTGCTCGGCCTCGGCGCCGTGGCGCTGCTCGTCGGCGGCGTCGGCATCGCCAACATGATGGTCATCGCGGTCCTCGAACGCCGCACCGAGATCGGCTTGCGCCGCGCCCTGGGCGCCGCCCGCCGCCACATCGCGGCGCAGTTCCTCACCGAGTCGCTGCTGCTGTCCGCGCTCGGCGGCGCGGCCGGCACCCTGCTGGCCACGGCGATCACGTACGCCGTCGCCGCGTACCGCGGCTGGCAGCCGCTGATCCCGGCCACCGGCGTCTGGGCGGGCCTCGCGGCGGCGCTCGTCATCGGCGTGGCGGCGGGGCTGTACCCGGCCACCCGAGCCGCCCGCCTCAACCCCACCGACGCGCTGCGGACGTCCTGAGCGCCCACCGACGCAGATGTCAGGCAGCGGACGATCCTGCCGCGTAAAAGCCGACTCCGTGGGCCGAGATCCGGAAGCTACGATCACTGGCCCTGACAGCCGGAGGGCGTTGACATGACCGGGCAAGTGCAAGCATCGACACTGTCGAGTGGCGTCGAGTGGGCCCGGCGGCTGGGAGTCGCCGCCCTGGCCGGCGGCATTGCCGGGCTGGTCGCCGGCGGCGTCGGCGGGCGGCTGTTCATGCTCGTCCTGGCCCGCCTCAACGACCCCCGGGCAACCGGGGTGCTCAGCGACGACGGCTTCGTCATCGGCCGGTTCACCCTCGCCGGCACGATCAACCTCCTGCTGGTCAGCACCGTCTTCGGCGTGATCGGCGGGCTGGTGTGGGTCGCCGTGCGGGGGCTGCGCTTCGGTCCGCGGTGGTGGCGGCGGGTCAGCGTGCCGCTCGGGGCCACCCTCGTCATCGGGGCGATGATGGTGCACAGCGACGGTGTCGACTTCACGCTGCTCGACCCGCCACTCGTCGCCGTTGCCCTCACGCTCGGCGTCCCGCTGCTCGCGACCGTGGTCGTCGCCTGGCTCGGCGACCGCTGGATCGGCAGCGACCGGACCGTCTGGCAGCGGATGCCGGCGGCGGTCGCCTGGACCGCCAGGGTCGCCTTGACCCTGTTCGCCGGCTGGGCCCTGGTCGACCTCGCGACCACGATCAGTCGCATCCTCTGACGGACGGCCGAACATCGCCCGATCCGGGTGAGTGTGCCGGGACCCGGCGGAGCTTGCTTGGTACGAAAGACCTGTGAGGCTCGCGCCCACGACAGGTTCGATCTGGTGCGACCAACCCCGACGCGCATCCACGGAGGCCACGTTGACCACCATGACGACCGATCTCGACACGTTGTCCGTCAACACCATTCGCGGCCTGTGCATGGACGCGGTCCAGCGAGCCGAGTCCGGGCACCCGGGTACCCCGATGGGCATCGCTCCGGTCGCGTACACGCTCTGGCAGCGGTTCCTGCGGTTCGACCCGGCCGATCCGATCTGGCCCAACCGGGACCGGTTCGTCCTGTCCGAGGGCCACGCCTCGGTCCTCCTCTGGTCACTGCTGCACCTGACCGGGGTACGCGCGGTCGACCCGGACTACGAGGTACTGGGGCGTCCCTCGGTCACCCTCGACGACCTCAAGAGTTTCCGCCAGCTCGACTCCCGCTGTCCGGGCCACCCCGAGTACCGGTGGACCAGCGGCGTCGAGACCACCACCGGACCGCTCGGTCAGGGCGTCGCGACGTCGGTCGGGATGGCCGTGGCCAGCCAGTGGCTGGCGGCCCGGTACAACCGGGACGGCTTCACGCTCTTCGACTTCGACGTGTACGCGCTCGCCGGCGACGGCGACATGATGGAAGGCGTCTCCGCGGAGGCGGCCTCGTTCGCCGGCCACCAGAGACTGTCCAACCTGTGCTGGATCTACGACTCGAACCGCACGACCATCGAGGGCCACACCGACATCACCTTCACCGAGGACCTGGCCGAGCGCTTCCTGGCGTACGGCTGGAACGTGACGACCGTCGCGGACGCCAACGACCTCGACGCGGTGGCGCGCGCACTGCACACCTTCCGCGCCGAACACGAGCGGCCCACGCTGGTCCTGGTGCACAGCCACATCGGATACGGCTCCCCGGTGGAAGGCACCGCGAAGGCCCACGGCGAGCCCCTCGGCCCGGAGGCCGTCCGGGAGACCAAACGGTTCCTCGGCATGCCCGAGGACACCGACTTCTACGTTCCCGACCAGGTCCACGACTGGTTCGCCCGGGGCATCGGCGCGCACGGCAGCGCGGCGCGTGACGCATGGCGGTCGACCTTCGAGTCGTACCGCGCGCGGCATCCGCAGCTGGCCGACGAGATCGAGCGGATGCAGCGACGGGACCTTCCGGCCGGCTGGCAGGACGCGCTGCCCACCTTCCCCGCCGACGCGAAGGGCATCGCCACCCGCGACTCCTCGGGCCGGGTGCTCAACGCGCTCGCGCAGGCGGTGCCGTGGCTGCTGGGCGGCTCGGCCGACCTCGCACCGTCCACCAAGACCCGGCTCACGTTCCCCGGCGCCGGTGACTTCCAGGCCGACGACCGGTCCGGGCGCAACTTCCACCTCGGTGTCCGCGAGCACGCGGCGGCAGCGATCGCCAACGGAATGGCGCTGTCCAAGCTCCGCCCGTACTGGTCGGGTTTCCTGATCTTCTCCGACTATGCCCGCGCCGCGATCCGGCTGTCGGCCCTGATGGAGATCCCGACCCTGCACATCTTCAGTCACGACTCGATCGGTGTGGGCGAGGACGGACCGACCCACCAGCCGGTCGAGCAGCTTGCCTCGCTGCGGGCGATGCCGGGGTTGCTGGTGTTCCGGCCGGCCGACGCGAACGAGGTGGTCGAGACCTGGCGGGTGGTCGCCGGGCTGCGGCGCGAGCCGGCGGCACTGGTGCTGTCCCGGCAGCCGCTGCCCACCCTCGACCGCAGCCGGCTGGCCGCGGCGTCCGGGCTCGCGATGGGCGGGTACGTGCTGGCCGACGCGCCGTCCGGCGATCCGGACGTGATCCTGCTGGCCACCGGTTCGGAGGTGGCGCTGGCGCTCGCGGCCCGCGACGAGCTCGCCGCCGGCGGTGTCGCGGCGCGGGTGGTGAGCATGCCGTGCTGGGAGCTGTTCGACCGGCAGCCGCGCCAGTACCGCGAGCAGGTGCTGCCCCCGGCGGTACGGGCCCGGGTCGCCGTCGAGCAGGCGTCGACGCTCGGCTGGGAACGGTACGTCGGGGACGCCGGCGCCGTCGTCGGCATGCACACGTTCGGGGCGTCGGCGCCGCTCAAGCACCTGTTGACGAAGTTCGGGTTCACGCCGGAGCGGGTGTCGCAGGTCGCCCGGGAGCAGGTGGCCGCGAACACCTGACCGCCGTCCGCGAAAAAATCGGCACGTGCCCGGGGCTTGCGCACTAACTCTATCTAGGTAGATATTAGCGGCATGGCACGTGAACGACGTCCGTCGGCGCAGACCGCGGCTGTGCTCGTCGCCCTCGCGCGGGCCGGTGCGCAGTGGAGTCACGGGTACGACCTGTGCCGCACGCTGGGGCTGAAGGCCGGCACGGTGTACCCGATCCTCATCCGCCTCACCGAGCGCGGGCAGGTGGAGACCGCCTGGGAGAGCGACCCGCCGCGCGGGCGGCCGGCGCGCCACCTGTACCGGCTCACCAGCTCGGGGGCGGCGCTCGCCAGTACCGCGGAAGCATCGACCCACGCCGACCAACCCGCACCCACGCCGGGCGTGACCCGGCTTGCGCCTCGGATCGTCTGACCGCCGCTGCCGCAACCGGAGGCCCCGATGCTCTACACGCTCATCATCCCGATGGTGCTCGCACCCGCGCCCATCATCGCGATCGCGGTGCTGGCGGTCCGGCTGCGCGCCGGCCGGTTCGCGACCCGGCTGCGGGCCTCGCTGCGGGACGGCAGCCGACGCCCGATCCGGCAGGGGCTGGTCGCCGTCGCCGTCGGCACGGCGGCGGTCACGTTCGCGCTGGAGCGCCTGTACCTCGCCATGGTCACGAGCGGGCCGCGGTGGGAGTTCGACGTGGTACTGCTGGCCCTCACCCTCGGGCTGCTCGTGTCGGTCGGGTGCGCCGTGCTCGCCGGGCTGGCCGCGGCCGCGGTGGCCCGCGTGCGCGGGTTCGGCGCCGGCACCGTG